>NZ_AYSF01000034.1:0-209419 GCF_000498995.1 Geobacillus thermopakistaniensis | reverse complement strand
GACTTGTTTTATCAAATCCAACAAGGGATCGAGCGCTTGTATCATGAACAACGGGTAACGTCAGTGTTCATCCTCGATGAAATGCATTTAGCGAAGGATGCCTTTCTGCAGGATATCGCGATCCTGTTCAACTTTCACATGGACTCAACAAATCCGTTTGTCTTGATTTTGGCGGGGCTGCCCCATTTACAGGCAAAACTACGGTTGAATCAACACCGTCCGCTTCACCAACGAATCATCATGCGATACCAGATGGGGCCTCTTGATAAGGAAGAAGTGGTAGGATATATCGAACACCGCCTGAAACAGGCGGGGGCGAAACACCCGATTTTTACCCCAGCTGCCTTAGAAGCGATCGCCCTGCAGTCGCAGGGGTGGCCGCAGATCATCAACAACCTCGCCACCACTTGCCTGTTATACGGCGCTCAATTAAAAAAACATATGATTGACGAAGACATTGTGCGTATGGCAGCCGAAGAAATGGGGTACTGACACAGCAGGGGCTGATCGGCCCCTGTTATGTTTCATCCCGATCCATCCTCATTCTAGTTAATCATCCGAAATAATGTGCAAATGTTCGGAAATAATCTGCAAAACCTGGAATAATTCGCAAAGATTTTGCACATTATTTCCGAATCCGTCCGAAATAATTTGAAAAAGGGATTCTGAAATAATGTGCTAATTTACACCATGGGTCAATATAAAAATTGCAATTATGTTTTACATTCAGCCAATCACTCGCAATGTTATAGCTTAGTCGAAATTGTATGGATGTCAAAACAGAAACAAAAATTGGAAATTTTTATGTAGATGAGCAAATTCACTAATAGAAATTAACAACCAAACAAAAAGGAGACATGAACCGGACTCCTTTGGGAAAATAGATGTGCTCAAAACCCATTCACACAAGGAGGTTCATGTCTCATGAATAGATTAGCACATCACCAAGGAATCGACAAGTTTTTCTTCACGTTGGGGTTGACGCTGCAACTTTCCAAACCGGTCTTGAAGTATCTCGTTCACCATGTCGATGCATTGACCACCAAGGGATGTTCGGGAACGTTGACCGATGTCCATCACTGGAGTTTTTATCCGAATCAACGAGCGACACTCAGCCACTTTTTTACGAAAAGCCCTTGGAACGAGGAAAGGCTGCTTGAGAAGCTTCAAGAGTGGATCCTTTGCCGGGTCGAACGCCTAACCCGCCAAACGCTCACCGGAGCCTGCTTGAAAAAGGGATTCCCTATCATCGCGATGCTCAAGATGAACCGGATTCTCTATAAAGGGCATCGCCGTTCAAGCGAAGCCGTTTGCCCGCTATATCGAGCCCAAAGACACTCGCCTCCATCACGGTAGGTCAGAATTGTTGCCGCGTGTATCGCTATGAGGGGACCATCCATGGCCCCGATGACGCGGTGGTGCTGCTGGCTTGGAAGGCGGATCAACCGATGACACCGGAACATCTTCATAGCGTCCTGAGCACCGACCAAGAGCTCGGTGACGAAGGCATCTTACGTTATTACATCTAGTGCTGGGCGATTGCGTGCTTTTTCCGGCGAGCAAAAGGCCAACTGAAGTCTGATGGTACGGTATTCACCACATTCGGGCGGTGAAACGGTATGGGGCGATGATGCTCTCCTCATAGCATCGCCGAATCCCAGCAAGACCTCTCCGCCGAATTGGAGCTTCTTCGATAGCGGAAAGGCCATAGAGTTCATTGATGACGCTGCAAAGCAAGATATTCCCATTGATGTGATCAAAAAACAGCTCCATGTCGCCTAAGGGATGTCCTGTTTGTCTCTCTAACCATAGAAATCATTGTAATGAAAAAATGCTCATCTACAGTTTAATTGTAAAAAAAAAGATTATTGGTCAATAAAAAGTTGTACCTAACTCAAACATATCTTTCTTAGTCTCTCCAATTTTTTGTTTCATTCCCCCTTTGGGGAGTTGCGCCAATACCGCCGGATCGTCCGTTCCTTCGATTAGGGCTCGAAGGATCCGCTGAGACGACATCCCGCTGATGTCCGATACAACCGAAGCCAGTTTGATGTTGGCTCTTTCCAGCACTTTTTGGCATGGAAAAGGAACGACAGGGGAGCGCCCAAAAAGAGCGCTCCCCTAAAAACATGCTCCCATGAGGGAAGAAATGGCCTGCGGAGCGGCCTTGACGCTTCCGGAGATCACCGGAAAGAATAAGGGACGGCGGCCGCTCCCTTGTTTTGTCCTGCGTTGATCATGTGGGCGTTTTGTGGGTCAAGCGCCCACGCTGGAGCGCTCCACCCTTGATTCATCAAGCTTACCCAATGCTTCCTTCCATCTCGAATTTGATCAAGCGGTTCATCTCGACCGCGTATTCCATCGGCAGCTCCCTTGTAAACGGCTCGATGAAGCCCATGACGATCATTTCCGTCGCTTCCTGCTCGGAAATGCCGCGGCTCATCAAGTAGAACAGCTGCTCTTCCGACACTTTCGACACTTTCGCTTCGTGTTCGAGCGACACGTTGTCGTTTAAAATTTCGTTGTACGGAATGGTATCGGATGTCGACTGATTGTCGAGAATGAGCGTATCGCATTCGATGTTCGAGCGCGAGCCGGACGCTTTGCGGCCGAAATGGACCATGCCGCGATACGTCACCTTGCCGCCTTGTTTGGAGATCGACTTCGAGACGATCGTCGATGACGTATTCGGGGCCAAATGGATCATTTTCGCCCCGGCGTCTTGATGCTGCCCTTTGCCGGCGATGGCGATCGACAGCGTCAAGCCGCGCGCCCCTTCGCCTTTTAAGATGACGGCCGGGTATTTCATCGTCAGCTTCGAGCCGATGTTGCCGTCGATCCATTCCATCGTCGCGTTTTCTTCGCAGACGGCGCGCTTCGTCACCAAGTTGAAGACGTTGTTCGCCCAGTTTTGGATCGTCGTGTAGCGGCAGTAGGCGCCTTTTTTGACGATGATTTCCACAACCGCGCTATGAAGCGAGTTCGTCGTGTAAATCGGCGCTGTACAGCCTTCGACGTAATGGACGTGCGCCCCTTCGTCCACGATGATGAGCGTCCGTTCAAACTGCCCCATGTTTTCCGAGTTGATGCGGAAGTACGCCTGAAGCGGCGTATCGACTTTGACGCCTTTCGGGACGTAGATGAACGAACCGCCCGACCAGACGGCCGAGTTGAGCGCCGCAAATTTGTTGTCCGTCGGCGGCACGACTTTGGCGAAATACTCGCGGAACAAGTCTTCGTTTTCCTTCAGCGCCGAGTCGGTGTCTTTAAAGATGACGCCGAGTTTTTCGAGGTCTTCTTTCATGTTGTGGTAGACGACTTCCGATTCGTATTGCGCCGAGACGCCGGCCAAATATTTTTGTTCCGCCTCTGGAATCCCTAATTTATCGAACGTCGCTTTGATCTCCGCCGGCACCTCATCCCACGAACGGCCCGATTTTTCCGTCGGTTTGACGTAGTACGTAATTTCATCGAAATCGAGGCTTGACAAGTCGCCGCCCCATTGCGGCATCGGTTTGCTGTAGAAGATGTCGAGCGCTTTTAAGCGGAACTCGAGCATCCATTGCGGCTCGTTTTTCATCCGCGAAATTTCTTCGACGACTTCACGCGTCAGGCCGCGCTGGGCGCGGAAGACGGAGACGTCTTTATCGACGAAGCCGTACTTGTATTCACCAATTTCCGGGGCTTTTTTCGCCATCTCGGTTCACCTTCCTTCATGTTCATGATTGTGCAGCCCTTTTTCGAGCGCTTTCCACGCCAACGTCGCGCATTTAATGCGGGCGGGAAATTTGGAAACGCCTTGGAGCGCCTCGATGTCGCCAAGATCGACCGAATCGTCGTACTCTTTCCCTTGGATCATGTCGGAAAAAATGTGGGCGAGCCGAAGCGCTTCCTCCACCGTTTTTCCTTTGATCGCCTGCGTCATCATCGACGCCGACGACATTGAAATCGAACAGCCTTCGCCTTCAAATTTGACGTCGGCGACTTTTCCGTCTTCGACTTTCATCGTCAAGTGGATGCGGTCGCCGCACGTCGGGTTGTTCATGTTGACATCGACGTTCGTTCCTTCAAGCACCCCGCGGTTTCGCGGGTTTTTATAATGATCCATAATGACTTGGCGGTAAAGCTGATCCAACGGATGGTTAGAAGACATGGCTGAAGTACTCCTTCGCTTTCTGTAATGCGGCGATGAATGCATCGATTTCCTCTTTGGTATTGTAAAGGTAAAAGCTCGCCCGGGCGGTCGCCGTCACGCCGAGCCATTTCATGAGCGGCTGGGCGCAATGGTGGCCGGCGCGGATGGCGATTCCTTCGGCGTCAAGGACAGTCGCCACATCGTGCGGATGCACCCCGTCGATGTTGAACGTGACAAGCCCCGCCCGCTCTTTCGGGCCATAGACGGTGACGCCTTCGATGTCCGCCATTCGTTCAAGCGCATATTGCGCCAGCTCATGCTCATGGGCGGCGATGGCGTCCAAGCCTACTTGTTCAAGGAAATCGATCGCTGCACCAAGGCCAATCGCCCCGGCGATAATCGGCGTGCCGCCTTCAAACTTCCACGGCAGCTCTTTCCACGTCGAGTCGTACAGCTCGACAAAATCGATCATTTCACCGCCGAACTCGATTGGCTCCATCTGCTCAAGCCATTTCTTTTTGCCATATAATACGCCGATTCCCGTCGGCCCGCACATTTTATGGCCGGAAAGGGCGAGAAAATCGCAATCAAGTTCCTGAACATCGACCTTCATATGCGGAGCGCTTTGCGCCGCATCGACGACGACGACCGCCCCGCGCTCATGGGCGATGCGGGCGATCTCCCGCACCGGGTTGATCGTCCCAAGCACGTTGGACACATGGGCGATGGCGACGATCTTCGCCGCTTTGGTGATGGCCGCCTCAACGTCGCGCAAATCGATCGTGCCGTCTTCCTGCAGCGGAATGTATTTCAGCGTTGCGCCCGTTTGTTTCGACAGCTGCTGCCATGGGATTAAGTTGCTGTGATGCTCCATGTACGTGATGACGATCTCGTCGCCTTCTTTGACATTGGCGCGCCCGTAGCTTGCAGCGACCAAGTTGAGCGCAGCGGTCGTGCCGCGCGTAAAGATGATTTCCTGCGCCGATTGGGCGTTTAAAAACCGCCGCACTTTTTCGCGCGCGCCTTCGTACGCATCGGTCGCCTTCGTCCCGAGCGTATGGACGCCGCGGTGGACGTTCGAGTTGTACTCGCGGTAGTAGCGGTCAAGCGTCTCAATCACCGGCAGCGGCTTTTGCGACGTCGCCGCGCTGTCAAAATAGACGAGCGGATGGCCGTTCACTTGCTGATGCAAAATCGGAAACAACGCGCGAATTTCGTTCACATTCATGATTGAACTTTCCTTTCAATCACTTCAATTAATTGGTTTTTCACGCCTTCAAGGGGAATCGCCTCGACAACCGGCGCCAAAAAGCCGTGGATGATGAGCCGTTCCGCATCGCGTCTCGGAATGCCGCGGCTCATTAAGTAATACAACTGGATCGGATCGACGCGTCCCACCGATGCCGCGTGGCCCGCCATGACGTCGTCTTCATCAATGAGCAAAATCGGGTTCGCATCGCCGCGCGCTTTTTCGCTCAGCATCAAGACGCGCGACTCCTGGTCGGCGTTTGACTTCGACGCGCCGTGCTCAATTTTGCCGATGCCGTTGAAAATCGAGGTCGCGCTGTCGCGGACGACGCCATGTTTTAAAATGTAACCTTCCGTATGCCTGCCGTAATGGACGACGCTGGTCGTAAAGTTTTGCACTTGCTCGCCGCGGCTGACCGCGACTGTTTTCGTATCGCCGAACGAGCCGTCGCCGACAAGGCGGGTGATGTTCTCGGAGACCGTGTTGCCGTCATTCATCAGCCCGAGCGCCCATTCGATCCGTCCGTCGCGCCCGGCGATGCCGCGCCGATTGACATACGTCGTTGTGCCTTTGGCCAAATGGTCGACGGCGGCGAAAAAGACGCTTGCGTTCGCTTGGGCAAACACCTCGGCGGCCACATTGACGACCGCTTTTCCTTCTCGGCTTGCCGATATATAGTTTTCGACAAACACGACGCGGCTGTTGTCTTCCGCGACAATGATCACGTGGTTAAACAAGGCGATGTCATCTTCGTCTTGAATATAGACCGCCTGAAGCGGCGTTTCAATCTCCACGTTTTTCGGGACATAGACAAACACGCCGCCGTTGAGCAGCGCCGCATGGAGCGCGGCAAGGCGGTGCTCATCCGGCTTGACCGCCGTCATCAAATAGTTTTTCAGCAAGTCGCCATGCTCGCGCGCTGCTGTGAAGATGTCGGTAAAAATGACGCCTTTTTCTTTTAATTCATCGGACAGCGACACGTACGCCGGCGTATGGTTGCGCTGCACGTACAAGTTTTTCGTTCCTTCGCCCGCCTCGATGAGCGCCTTGACCGCTTCCGGCAAATCGTCAAGACCATCATACGGCGCGCTGTCGACCGTGTGGCGGGCGAACTCGGTGAAATTCCATTTGTCGATTTTCGTCTTCTCCGGTTTCGGAAGCGGCAGCCGCTCCGCCAGCCGAAGCGCCTCAAGGCGCCGCGCCGTCAGCCAGTCCGGCTCGCCGCGCCCGCTTGAGAACGTGCGGATGTATGTTTCATCGAATGGGATTTTCGTTTCTGTCGCCATAATCCTCCTCCTAACGCTTACGCTTCTTGTCCGACCGTTTCGTCTTCAATGCCAAGCTCTTTTTTGATCCAGTCGTACCCTTCCGCCTCAAGCCGCTGCGCCAGTTCCGGACCGCCGGATTTGACGATGCGCCCTTGCATCATGACGTGCACGTAATCCGGCGTGATGTAGTTCAATAACCGTTGGTAGTGAGTGATGATCAAACAGCCGAATTCGCTGCTGCGCATTTCGTTGACGCCTTTGGCGACAATTTTCAGCGCGTCAATGTCCAATCCGGAGTCGATCTCGTCCAAAATGGCGATTTTCGGTTCAAGCATCATCAGCTGCAAAATTTCATTTCGCTTTTTCTCCCCGCCCGAGAATCCTTCGTTCAAGTAACGGTGCGCCATATCCGGGTTCATTTCGAGAAACGCCATTTTTTCATCGAGCTTGCGGATGAATTTCATGAGCGAAATTTCGTTGCCCTCGCCAAGCCGGGCATTGATCGCAGCGCGCAAAAAGTCGGCGTTCGTCACTCCACTGATTTCGCTTGGGTATTGCATCGCCAAAAACAGGCCGGCGCGCGCCCGTTCGTCGACTTCCATCTCAAGGACATCCTGGCCGTCGAGCGTCACCGATCCTTCTGTCACTTCATATTTTGGATGGCCCATAATGGCCGATGCCAGCGTCGACTTCCCCGTTCCGTTCGGACCCATGATGGCGTGGATTTCCCCGCCTTTGACTTCCAAGTCCACTCCTTTTAAAATTTCTTTTCCCTCCACGGCGACGTGGAGATTGCGAATCGTCAATACCGCCATGCAGCATACCTCCAATTCCCGATTGAGAGTCAGTTCGCTCGCTTGTCTTCTAGCGATCGTTCATTCTCATTTTATTCTCATTATAATTTTATAACAAATGAAAACTACCTGCAACTTTCCCGCTCTGTTTTCACTATGACCGTGTGAAAAAACAGCGCCTTTTACTATTTTACACGAAAACCTCAAGCTTGTACGAGTTTTTGCAAAAAAAAGACCCCGTTTTTTCCGGAGTCTAGTGAGCCGCCCGCAGCTCGCGGAGGCATTCTTGCACGAGCGTCACCGCCTGGCTCATCGCCGCCCCGCCGCCAAACGCGGCCGCCACCGCGCACGCTTCCAAAATTTCTTGTTCGGACGCTCCTTCATCAAGGCAGCCTTTCGCATGGTAAATCGTGCAATACTCATCTTGCGTCGCCAAGCTGATGCCAAGGGCGATCAATTGTTTTTCTTTTTTCGACAGCGCTCCCTCGGCAAAACAAGCTTCCGTAAATGCGTTAAACCGTTCCGCTACGTTCGGAAGTTTTTGGGTAAACGCCCCAAGCCCTTCCTTGTAGTGGCGAAGCGCGGATTCGACCGATGCATATGTTCCGTTGTTCATCTCCGTTTTCCTCCTTTGCTCGTGTCTGCTGTTAGTATGCATGAAGGAAAACGAAATTAAACAACGAATGGTATTGAAAGCGTGTGGAAACACCACCGTTTCGCGATCATAGATGGAACGTCATGATGAAAACCGCCTGTTCTGTTCAACTTCCATCATCAATACAAAAGGGGGAAATGCGATTGATTCGTTGGGTTGTCTTTGCCTTAACAGCCGCTTTCGCTTCGTTTTTGACGTGGATCATCATCGGCAACACCCTCGGTGAACAGGGAGACGGCGCCTTCAGCTTAACGGCTGTGATCGTCCTGCAAAACTGCGTCATCATCGTTATGCTCGCCGCCGTACTGGCGCGTTTGAACGGCCGATGAAGAGCGGAGAAACAGGTCGGCCGCGGCGCCCTCGGATTCAGAATCGTTTTAACCTTTGCTGCTTTCTTTTCGTTTAAGGGGAGCGGCTTTTTGGGGACAAAAAAGAAACGGAAGCGAAACGCTCCCGTTATTGATTGTTTTCCGCCGCTGGAATGACGGCGCCGTGGTATTTTTCTTTAATGAAATCTTGGATTTCTTTCGATTGCAGCACTTCGACAAGCGTTTTGATTTCTTTCCGGTTTTCATCGCCTTTGCGCACCGCAATAATGTTCACATACGGATTGTTTTTCGGCGACTCAACGGCGATCGGGTCTTTCGCCGGGTCCAAACCGGCGTCAAGCGCATAGTTGGCGTTGATCAGCACCGCATCGCCTTCGCCGTTTTTGTAAATTTGCGGCAGAAGCCCGGCGTCGACATCGGCCTTAAATTTTAAATGCTTTGGATTTTCGATGATGTCATTGACCGTCGCTTTCGTTTTATCGACGCCCGGTTTCAATTTAATGAGCCCTTTTTCTTGCAGCATCGATAAAATGCGGCCATGGTCGGCGACCGAGTTGCTCATGATGATCGTCGCGCCGTCCGGCAGTTCTTCAATGCTTTTGTATTTTTTCGAGTATAAGCCGATCGGCTCGATATGAATGCCGCCGGCGTTGACGAAATCATAGCCGTACTCTTTCTTTTGCGATTCCAAATACGGAATGTGTTGGAAATAGTTTGCGTCGATTTGCTTCTCAGCCAGCGCTTTGTTCGGCAAGATGTAATCTTGGAACGTAATGATCTCCAAGTCGATGCCTTTTTTCTTCAAAATCGGTTTCGCTTTTTCCAAAATTTCCGCATGCGGCACGTTCGACGCACCGACTTTCAACTTCACCAATTTGCCGTCTTTGCCGCCTTCCGCGCTGTCGTTATTGTTGCCGCCGCATGCCGCCAAAGCGAGCACGAGAATGGCGGCGAGCAACACACCCAACCATTTCTTCATCAGTTGTTTCCCCCTTTATCGTTTATCGATTTTCGAAGTGACAAAGTCACCGATCAGCTGAATGATAAATACAATGACCAACACCAATACGGTTGCGACAAATGTCACATCGTTATGGTTGCGCTGGAACCCTTCCAAATACGCCAAGTTCCCAAGCCCGCCGGCGCCGATGGCTCCAGCCATCGCTGTATAGCTGACGAGCGACACCGCCGTCACCGTAATGCCGGAGACAAGCGCCGGCAAAGACTCCGGCAGCAGCACTTTCCAAATGATCGTCCACGTTGAGGCGCCCATCGCTTGGGCTGCTTCGATGACGCCTTTATCAATTTCGCGAAGAGCGATTTCGACCATGCGGGCGTAAAACGGCGCGGCCCCAATGACCAAAGCCGGCAATGCCGCATTGGCGCCAAGCATCGTCCCGACGAGCCATGTTGTAAACGGAATGAGCAAAATGATCAAAATAATAAACGGAATAGAGCGGAAAATGTTCACAAACGCAGCAATCACTGTATTGACAAACCGGTTTTCCCATAGGTTGCCCTTCGCTGTCAAAAATAGAAGCAAGCCAAGAACGATTCCGAGGACGAAAGTGGCCGCCACCGCCACTCCCGTCATATACAGCGTCTCGACCGTCGCCGCCCACATCGTCTCCCATTGCACGTTCGGCAGGAGGTTAGCGAGCATCGTGAATCACCTCCACCGCTACTTGCTGGCGTTGAATATAGTCAAGCGCCCGGTCGATTTCATCCCTCGCCCCGTCGAGGTGCACGAACAGCACCCCATAGGCGCCTTGATGGGTTTGCGAAATTTTCCCTTGCAAAATGTTGACATCGACGGCAAACTGACGCACCACTTCGGTGATGAGCGGCTTTCCGGCTGCCGCGCCGACGAACGTCAGCTGCGCGATCAGCCCGCTCGGGTATTGGCCAAACAAATGAGAAATCGCCTCTTCCGTCTCCTCGGGCTCGATCAGCTGCTTGACGAACCGTTTCGTAATCGGTTGCTGCGGGTTGCGGAACACATGCAGCACTTCGCCTTGCTCGACGATTCGGCCGCTTTCCATCACCGCAACGCGGTCGCAAATTTTGCGGATGACGTGCATTTCATGGGTGATCAGCACAATCGTCAGCCCGAGACGCTTGTTGATGTCAACGAGCAAGTCCAAAATCGCATCGGTCGTCTGCGGGTCCAACGCCGATGTCGCCTCGTCGCACAGCAAGACTTTCGGGTTGTTGGCGAGCGCCCGGGCGATGCCGACCCGCTGCTTTTGCCCGCCGCTCAGCTGCGACGGGTAGGCATCCTCGCGCCCGGAAAGGCCGACAAGCTCGATCAATTCATCCACCCGCTTGTTCCGCTCCTCTTTCGGGACGCCGGCAATTTCAAGCGGAAAGGCAATGTTTTCCCTGACTGTGCGAGACCAAAGCAAGTTGAAATGCTGGAAAATCATCCCGATTTCTTGGCGCGCCTTGCGCAGCTCCCGCCCTTTCACGCGCGTCATATCGCGCCCGGCGACGACCACCCGGCCGCTCGTCGGCTTCTCGAGCCCATTGAGCAAGCGGATGAGCGTGCTTTTCCCAGCGCCGCTGTAGCCGATAATGCCGAAAATTTCTCCTTCGCGAATCTCAAGCGACACATTGTCGACTGCCGTGACCGAACCGTTGGCCGCTTGATAGATTTTCGTCACTTGTTCGAGTGTAATCATCGTTTCACCTTCCTCCCCAAGCGGCAGAGCGCAAAAAGAAAACCTTTCTGCCCGCAGAGAACAGAAAGGTATTGTGCACCATTCCGTCTCTTATCTCTCAAAGCAGGCCGCTTTGTGTGAATTGGCACCATTTCAGCACATGCGCTGACGGTTGCCGGGCTTCATTGGGCACATCCCTCCACCTCTCTTGATAAGAGCGCAACAATCGCCTATTCAATTGACTACGAATGTGATTGTATCATTGTCTGTCGAAGCGTGTCAACATCTTTTTTATCCGACGTCCCGATAAGGCTTGGCCAAATGGAGGAGCGATTCAAGAAG
This sequence comes from Geobacillus thermopakistaniensis, assembly GCF_000498995.1. Taxonomy (NCBI): domain Bacteria; kingdom Bacillati; phylum Bacillota; class Bacilli; order Caryophanales; family Anoxybacillaceae; genus Geobacillus; species Geobacillus thermopakistaniensis. The sequence continues at coordinate 197,987 of NZ_AYSF01000034.1, read as the reverse complement.
CAAAAGCTGGCGGAAGCTTCCTGACACGTGCACTTCACGCAACCGGACGAGCTGCTGCAGCTTCAGTTCGCCGTTCAGCAGGGACGCGAGCGCCTCTTTGGAACCGCGCACCGTCAATGTTTTCCGTTCATCGTTTTCCATCCCTCTAGCGGCTGATTCCTTGCCGATCAACAGCAAGGCGGTTTCGTCATCGCTTTCAAACCGAACATACAGCTGCTCATCCGGCAAAATCGGCACCAAATGGCGCAACACTTGCATCCGTTCCACGAACTGCCCAACTAATTCACGCATTTCCATGGATATCCCCTCCCCCATTTTTATTTTTTCACTTCCACCTGAAGAGGAGAAATCCTTTACAAAAATCTCGACAACCCGTTGACGAACGAGCGCCGTTTTTGTCATTTCCCAAGAAATGTGTCAAACAGCGTCAAAAAAAGGCGAATCATCGGGACGGCAAGCAGGCTTGAATCACTTCGTACAAATACGGAACGGAATGAAAGGCATACCACTTGCCTGCGACCGTTCCGTCCCTAAAAAGAAGCAGGCAAGGAACGCTTTCAATTTTCCACGCAACGGCCTGCTCAGGGATATAGTTGATGTCCGTTTCGTAAAACGGCAGCGCCGGAAACAACTGCTCCACCACCGTGAGCATCCGCCGCGCCAGCTGGCACGTGCCGCACAGCGGGGTATACAAGTAAAGGGCCAGAAGCGGCTCGACTTCCACCACTCGCATGACATCGTTTCGGTCGATCGCTTTCACTCGCCTCTTCCCCTCATGAGCGATTCGATGCGGACGTCGAAACGAGCGCGCAACAGCACTTGCGCCAAGTGCCAAGGCGGAGCGGCCGCCACTTCGCGATACGCCCGGTCAATGTAAAGATGCTCCGCCTCTGGAAACATGCGGCGAAACTGCCGGCGCAATTTTTCTCCCGCCTCATCGGCATCGGCCAAGACGTATACATCGCATCCTTCCAGCTCATCGGCCAGCTCCTCAAGGCGCGCATCACTGATCGTGCCGTTTGTGCAGACGATGACGACTGGTTCGTTCAGCACCGCCGCCACTTTTTGCTTGTCTGATCGCCCTTCGACGATGATCACTTTTTCCACGCGTCGCATGTCCGACCCACCTAACTTCAAATGAGGATACTATTATTGTATGTCTTGCGCCGGCCAAATGTTGAAAATGAAAAGCAACGGCCATCCACCGTTGCCTTTCAACACCAGCCCGCTTCCCCGTCGCAATCGACATATTTTTGGTCCGGCTCAACGGTAGCGGTCACCTGTTTGTAAATTCTTCCGTTTTGTTCGGTATACCCCTTTTTCAACGGGACGGCCGCCGGAAGCGGAAGGCGCCCGATGAGCTCTCCTTCCTCGTACAACTCCAGCGAGCGGCCGTTCAGTTTGCCGATGATCCGGTCCGTGACATCTATGCGCGTCGTTTGCAGCGCCATCGCGAGCACCCCTTTTTTCAATCAAATTCCGGTATGTATAGAGTGCCCGAATCGAAGCGAAGATTGCAGGAACGTTTATCCTTCGTTGATCATCGCCTCGTATTGTTCCGCCGTCAACAAATTGTCGATTTCGCTCAAATCATTCGGTTTGACGACGATCATCCACGCTTTGTCATACGGCGATTCGTTCACGTACTCCGGATGGTCATTTAACGCCTCATTCACTTCAACGACCGTGCCGCTGATCGGCGCATACAATTCCGAGACCGTTTTCACCGATTCAACGCTGCCGAACGGCTCGTTCGCCGTAACCTCTGCGCCGACTTCCGGCAGCTCGACAAAGACGATGTCGCCAAGCTCTGATTGGGCGTAATCCGTAATGCCGATGCGCACGTTCTCTCCTTCCACGCGCACCCACTCATGCTCCTTTGTATAGCGAAGTTCTTTCGGCGTGTTCATCGTATCCCTCCATTGCGACAAAATGTATATTCCTTTTCATCATAACCGATTTTCCGCAAAAACTCACTGAATTCACCCGATTTTGCAAAAAATTTTTTATGTCCCCGCCGCGAAAAACGCCTCGTATTCTTGTTCGCGAAAGCCCACGACGACCCGCTCGCCGTCCGTCAAAATCGGCCGTTTGACCAACATCCCGTCCGAGGCGAGCCAATCGAGCATCTCGTCTTCCGATGCGCGGTCGAGCTTGTCCTTCAAGCCAAGCTCGCGGTATTTCATCCCGCTCGTGTTGAAAAATTTTTTGAGCGGCAGCCCGCTTTGACGGTGCAAACGGGCGAGCTGCTCTTTCGTCAGCGGCTCGTCGACCAAATGCACCGTTTGCACCTCAATGCCGTGTTCATCCAACCATTTTTTCGCCTTCCGGCACGTTCCGCATTTTGGATACCAATAGAGCGTGAGCGCCATCTTCACTCCTCCCTTTCATTTCCGCTGTGTGGCAAACAAATAAGAAGCACCAGGCAAACGCCTGGCACTTCCCATTATCACACAATATACCGTTCGGCTTCAATGAGCGCGGCGGCCGCTTCGCGTTTTTTCGCGATCACGTTGATCGGCGTATGGCGCGTCAGCCGTCGGAGAGCGGCGAGCATCATCCGCAGCGTGTCTCCTTGTTCGACGGCGACGAGCGTTTCTTTCGCATGGGCTTCAATTTCATTGAACGCCTCTTGGCAGAAAATTTGCGTGTACAGCAATTTTTGTTTGTTTTTCTCCTCACCGCTCGCCTGAATCGCTTTTTCCGTGCGCAAAAGCGCTGATTCCATCGCATAAATGTTCGAGACGATGTCGGCGATGTTGACGAGCACTTCTTGCTCTTCTTCAATGCGCTGGCCGTATTTTTGCGCCGCTAAACCGGCGACCATCAAGGCGATTTTTTTCGCGTTGCGCACCAAGTATTTCTCTTGTTCCAGCGCGCCCGTCCCCGGCTCTTCGGCGGCCATCATCATCAGTTCTTCCTGAAGCTGCTGCGCTTTTTGGAAGAGCGGCAGCTCGCCTTTTAACGCCTTTTTCAAATACATGCCCGGCACGAGAAGGCGGTTGATTTCGTTCGTCCCCTCGAAAATGCGGTTGATGCGCGAATCGCGGTAGGCGCGCTCAATTTCGTATTCCTGCATAAAGCCGTACCCGCCGTGGATTTGCACGCCTTCATCCACGATGTAATCGAGCACTTCCGTGGCAAAAAACTTGTTCAATGAGCATTCGATCGCATATTCGGCGATCGATTTCGCCACTTCTTTGCCATCTTTCGCCTTTTCCGCATCAAGCAGGCCCATCCGTTCATCGAACAAGCCGACCGTGCGGTAAACCGAGCTTTCGGCGGCATACAGGCGCGACGCCATCGTCGCGAATTTTTCCTGCGTCAACGTAAACTGCGAAATCGGCCGTTTGAATTGCTGGCGCTGATTGGCGTATTTGAGCGTGATTTCAAGCGCCCGCTTCGCGCCGCCGACCGCCCCTAACCCAAGCTTGTAGCGGCCGATGTTCAAAATGTTGAAGGCGATGACATGGCCTTTTCCGATTTCACCGAGCACGTTTTCTTTCGGCACCGGCACATCTTGCAAAATGAGCGTTCTTGTCGACGAGCTTTTAATCCCCATTTTCTTTTCTTCCGGACCAGTTGAAACGCCCGGGAAGTCGCGTTCCACGATGAACGCGGTGAAATGTTCGCCGTCGACTTTTGCATAGACGACAAACACATCAGCAAAACCGGAGTTGGTGATCCATTGTTTTTCGCCGTTTAAAATGTAATGCGTGCCTTCCGCGTTTAATCTCGCCGTCGTTTTCGCGCCGAGGGCGTCCGAACCCGAGCCAGGCTCCGTCAAGGCGTAGGCGGCGATTTTTTCGCCGGTCGCTAAATACGGCAAATATTTTTGTTTTTGTTCTTCCGTGCCAAACAACACAATCGGCAGCGAGCCAATTCCGACGTGCGCCCCGTGCGAAATGGCAAAACCGCCGGCCGGCGCCATTTTTTCCGCAATGATGGCCGAACTGACTTTATCTAGGCCCAAACCGCCGTATTCTTCCGGAATGTCAGCGCTTAACAAGCCGAGCTCGCCCGCTTTGCGAAGCAATTTCACGGAACGGTCAAACTCGTGGTTTTCCAAATGCTCGAGCTGCGGGAGCACTTCATTGTTGACATACTCTTCCGTCGTTTTGGCAATCATATGATGTTCGTCGGTGAAATCTTCCGGCGTAAACACGCGCTCCGCCGGAATGTCTTCAATCAAAAAGCTGCCGCCTTTGATCGCTTCTTCCATCGTTTTGGCCATCGTTGATTTCCTCCCCCGAAAGATGATTGATGATCCGGGCGGCAACGCCGCCCGGGAAATAGACGTTCCATGCAGCCGGGCAAATGCGGATGCATGCCTCGCGCGAGCTGATGAAGCCCGCTCGCTGTCAGCTGCCGCTACAGCAGCTCAAACACGCCGGCCGCTCCCATGCCGCCGCCGATGCACATCGTGACGATGCCGAACTGCACGTTGCGGCGCCGCATTTCGTAAAGCAAAGACAAGGTCAGCTTCGCGCCCGTGCAGCCGAGCGGGTGGCCTAGAGCAATCGCCCCGCCGTTGACGTTGACAATGTCTTCATCCAACCCAAGTTCGCGGATGACTTGGATCGATTGCGAGGCGAACGCTTCGTTCAGCTCGATCAAACCGATGTCGGACAGCTCAAGGCCGGCCAGCTTCAACGCTTTCGGCACCGCAGCGACCGGGCCGATCCCCATCACTTCCGGCGGCACGCCGGCAACCGCGAACGAACGAAACTTGCCGAGCGGCTTCAAGCCGAGCGACTCCGCTTTTTCGCGGTCCATCACCATGACCGCCGCCGCCCCGTCGCTCATTTGCGACGCGTTGCCGGCGGTGACGGTGCCGTTTACCGCAAACGCCGGCCGGAGTTTCGCGAGCGTTTCCATATTCGTGTCCGGGCGCACGCCTTCATCTTGTGTAAAGACGACTTTCTCCTCAACGAGTTTGTTGCCTTCTACTTTGCGCACCGTCACCTCGACCGGCACGATTTCTTCATTGAATTTTCCTTCGGCAATCGCCTTGGCGGCGCGCTGGTGGCTGCGCACCGCGAATGCGTCTTGGTCCTCGCGGCTGACGCCGTATTTTTTCGCCACTTGCTCGGCAGTGTGCCCCATCGACATGTAGTATTCCGGCGCTTCTTCCGCCAAGCGGGCGTTCGGGCGGACGACATGCCCCATCATCGGCACCATGCTCATCGATTCGACCCCGCCGGCGATGACCGTGTCGGAATGGCCGAGCATCACCCGTTCCGCCGCATAGGCGATCGCCTGCAAACCGGACGAGCAATACCGGTTGATCGTGATCGCCGGCACGGTATATGGCAGCCCGGCGAGCGCGCCGATGTTGCGGGCGATGTTCAATCCTTGCTCCGCCTCCGGCATGGCGCACCCGATAATCAAGTCGTCAATGTTTCCTTCATAGTTCCCCGCGCGCTTGATCGTTTCTTTGACGACGAGCGCCCCTAAATCATCCGGCCGCACGTGGGCGAGCGTTCCTTTTTTCGCTTTGCCGACAGGTGTGCGCGCACCTGCGACAATGACCGCTTCTCTCACGCCAATCCCCCCTTGATCTCCTCCGCTTTAGTTGCGGAGCGGTTTTCCTTTCACAAGCATATGCTGCATGCGCGCTTGCGTCTTCGGCTCGCCGATGAGGCTCAAAAACGCCTCGCGCTCGAGATCGAGCAAATATTGCTCGTCGACTTCTGTTCCGTACGGCACTTTGCCGCCGGCTAGAACATACGCCAATTTTTTCGCGATTTTCAAATCGTGCTCGCTGATGTAGCCGGAATGGAACATCGACTGCGCCCCAAGCAGCATGGCGGCATAGCCGCTTTCGCCGGCCACCGGCACTTTCTTCCTTACAGGAGGCCGGTACCCTTCCTCATACATCGAGAGCACCGCCTGTTTCGCTTCATACAGCAGATGGTCGCCGTTCATCGTGATGCCGTCGCGGTGATTCAAGAAGCCAAGCTCGCGCGCTTCCGCCGCTGACGTCGACACTTTCGCCATGGCGATCGTTTCAAATACGCTGGCCGCGATTTTGACGTAGTCGACGTCCACGCCGCGCGGCAGGCTGTTCAACCGTTTGATGTACAGCTCCTTGTTGCCGCCGCCGCCCGGAATCAAGCCGACGCCGACTTCGACGAGCCCGATGTACGTCTCGGCCGCCGCTTGGATGCGTGAAGCCGCCAAGCTCACTTCCGCCCCGCCGCCTAACGTCATGGCAAACGGCGCGACGACGACCGGCTTCGGGTTGTATTTCATTTTGAGAAGCGCTTGCTGGAACTGGCGAACGGCAAGTTCCAATTCAAAAAAGTTTTCGTCTTGCGCCTCCATGAGCATCATCGCCAAGTTCGCGCCGACGCAGAAGTTTTTCCCTTGGTTGCCGATGACGAGCCCTTTGTAGTTGCGGTTGACTTCCTCAAGCGCCTCGTTGATCATTTGGACAATATCGGCGCCAATCGCGTTGTTCGGCGAATGGAACTCCAGAAGCGCCACGTCGTCGCCGAGGTCAATGAGGCTGGCGCCGGCATTTTTCTTGATGACGCCGCGCGCCTCTTTCAGCCGGCGGATGTGGATGACTTTTTCGTTTTCTTCTACTGTTTTATACCCGCCCGGCGCATAATAGAACAGCCGGCCGTTTTCCGTTTTATAGAACGATGTGGCTCCGTCGGCGAGCATGTCCGTGATCCACGACGGGATGTCGCGCCCTTCTGACTGCATTTTACGCACCGACTTCTCGAGGCCGATCGCGTCCCACAGTTCAAACGGACCTTGCTCCCAGCCAAACCCCCACTTCATCGCCTGATCGATCGCTGCGATGTCGTCGGCGATCTCCCCGACAAGGCGGGCAGTGTACAGCAATGTCGGTGCGATGATGTTCCAAAGGAGCGTTCCCGCGCGGTCGCCATCGGCATACACGAGCGTTTGCAGCTTGGCAGCCGCTCCTTTCGCCTGCTTCGCCATCTCCACCGCCGGGGTGACAAGCTTTTTGCGCGGCTCGTATTGCATCGTGACGTAGTTCAGCTCGAGAATGTCTTTTCCTTGCTTGACAAAAAAGCCTTGTCCGGATTTGCTGCCGAGCCAGCCGTTTTCAAGCATCGTTTTCATAAACTCCGGCACGCGGAACGCCTCTTTTTCTTCCCCTTCGACGTTTTCATACACGTTGTTGGCGACATGCACGAACGTATCGAGCCCGACGACGTCAAGCGTGCGGAACGTCGCGCTTTTCGGCCGGCCGATGAGCGGCCCCGTCACCGAATCGACCTCGCCGACGCTGTAGCCGCCTTGCATCATCTCGCGGACGGTGACGAGCAAGCCATACGTGCCGATCCGGTTGGCGATGAAGTTCGGCGTATCTTTCGCCATGACGACGCCTTTGCCGAGCACGTCTTCGCCGAACGATTTCATATAGGCGACCACATCCGGATCCGTATGCTCCGTCGGGATGATCTCAAGCAGCTTCAAATAGCGCGGCGGGTTGAAGAAATGCGTGCCTAAAAAGTGTTTTTTGAAATCGTCGGAACGCCCCTCCGCCATTGCGGCGATCGAGATGCCGGATGTGTTCGAGCTGACGATCGTCCCCGGCGTCCGCACCTCGTCGACGCGAGCGAAGACTTCTTTTTTCACTTCCAGCTTTTCAACGACCGCTTCAATGATCCAATCGACTTCCGCGAGCCGGTGGAAGTCATCCTCGAAGTTGCCCGTTTCAATCAAAGCGATGTTGTCTTTGGACATGAGCGGCGCCGGTTTTTGCTTGAGCAGCCGCTCGAGCGCCTGATTGGCGAGGCGGTTGCGCACTTGTTTATGCTCGAGCGTCCAACCTTTTGCTTCTTCCTCTTTCGTCAATTCCCGCGGCACGATATCCAACAGCAGCGTCGGAATGCCGACGTTCGCCAAATGGGCGGCAATGCCCGAACCCATGACGCCGGACCCGAGCACCGCGGCGCGCCGAATGCGTTTTACCATTTCGGTTCCCCCTCACACCATTGAATGAATGGTCATTCATTTTTTGATGAAAAAAATATCGTTGAAACCGCTCTCTATAACTAAATATATAGTATGTTGATAATTTTCGCAATATATTTGCGCATATTTTTCCCGACATCGCACTCCGAAATGTTGCTCATACTAACGATCAGGAGGTGAACCACCGATGGCCCGGTTGAAAAAAAATCCATCTGAACGCGGCGTCAGCGCCGCAAGCGTCAAAGGAAACGCCGGCCCGACGGTCGAAGCCGACGGCGGCGGCAAGCGGACAAGCCAAAACCAGCAGTACAAAAAACACAACATGCAAGGGGACTGACGCCCATGGCGTCAGCTCCCGCCTGTCATAGCTGCAAATAAAGAGAGGCCGCACGATCTGAACGGCGTTTACCTCAAATGACCGCCCGACGCCCCGTGACATGCAACGGCGTTTGTCTGAAATCCAAAAAGGCTTGATGGCCGTTGCCGCTGGATGCCTGTCCCCTTCTGCGCCCGAACGCTCGGCGTCCGCCGGCGTTTTCCTCTGTTTTGCGCCCCTACTTGCGGAGGATGCCTTTTAAAACAAACGCCACGTTGGCCGGCCGTTCGGCGAGCCGGCGCATAAAATAGCCATACCAGTCCGTGCCGTACGGAACGTACACGCGCATCGTATATCCTTCGCGCGCCAGCTGCACTTGGCGCTCCGGGCGGATGCCGTACAGCATTTGAAATTCAAACTGGCTGTTGGGAATGTTGTATTCTTTGACGAGCTGCTTCGTATATTCGATGATGGCGTCGTCATGCGTCGCCACCGCCGTATAGTTGCCGTTTAGCAAATGCATTTTGATGATCTTCTTAAAGTTCTCATCGACATCTTTTTTATCCGGAAACGCCACTTCGGGCGGTTCTTTGTACGCTCCTTTGACGAGACGCAAGTTCGGGCGGTACGGCTTTAAGTCTTCAATGTCTTGTTCCGTCCGGTACAAATACGCCTGCAGCACCGTGCCGACGTTGTCGTATTCTTTTTTCAACGTTTTAAAAATGTCCAGCGTCTTTTGGCAGCGCGAATAGTCTTCCATATCGATCGTCACAAACACACCGCGCTGTTTTGCCGCATCCAAAATGCGGCGCATGTTGCGCATGACAAGCTCATCGGAAATATCAAGCCCCATCGATGTCATTTTCAGCGACAGCTGCGAGTTCAATTTCTCCCGGCTGATCGCCTCAATCGCCTCCAAGCAATGGCGCGCCATCTCATTCGCTTCCTGCTCATTGTCGACAAACTCACCCAAATAGTCGACCGTGACCGCCAATCCTTTTTCGTTCAGCTGGCGGATGACGCGCACCGCTTCCTCGATCGTTTCGCCGGCGACAAACCGCGAAGCGCCGAAGCGGAGGCCGTATCGTTTCGCCCATTTCGTCAATGTTTTATTTTTCGATAAGAACAGGAAAAAATCGCGCATCAACTGCTCCACTGTTGCAAGCCTCCTTGTATGGAAACGCATTCACCATTCTTATTGTACCATGTTTCAATTCAATTGAATATGTTTTTTCCCCACGGTTTATTTTTTATATGCGCATAATTTTCCACTCTCTGCACAATCTACAAGCGAACAACCGACGAAAGGAGCGAACAACGATGCAACAGCAACCACAAATGAACCCGCAGGCGGCGATGCCCGAGCCGCCGCAAATGGTGTCCACAAAAGACGCCATGTATTTTTCCGACATGATGTCGTGGAACTTGCTCGCGGCGAAAAAAGCGCACTTTTTCGCCTCACAATGCCGAGACCCTGAAGTGGTGCAGGCGATCGAGCGCGCTGGACAGATGCATCAGCGCCATTACGACATGATTTTGCGCCATTTGCAAAACCCGCCGCAGCCGCCGGTGATGTGAAAGGAGGAACGCCGCATGAACACAAAACAAGTGCAAAATCCGGAGATGCAAGTGCCGAAAACGCCGCAAATGAACGAGCGCGATTTTCTAAACGACATGTTGACGACGGAAAAATACATGACCTTGTCGTACAGCGTCTTTTTGCATGAAGCGAGCAACCAACCGTTATATCAAGATATGATGAATATTTTCACCGAAACGCAAAACTGTCAGCGCGACTTGTACAATTTGATGTTCAAAAAAGGATGGTACAAGCTTGAAGCCGCCGATCCGCAAAAGCTTCAGCAAACGTACCAGCAGTTCCAAGGGTATACGAATCAGCTCCCTTATCAACGAAATGCCATGCAATAACAAAACGAGGGGATGTCCGAACGGCAGAAGGACATCCTCTTTCTCAATCCGTTAAGAAGACAGGGCGCAGAAAGGGGAGAAAGGGATGGCAGCGCCATCCGAATCGGTATGGAGCATGCTGCAAACAGCGGACGTCCGCATCCGCGACACCGGGATCATTGAATAAGCACCCCTTCTTGTTCCACAGGGATGCTTATTCTTTCATGAATAGACGATCAATACCACCAGCCTGGATACGGCGGATACGGCGGGTACGGGTAAAACGGACGCGGAGCCAACGCGCCGCCGAGCAGTCCACCCAAGAAGCCGCCGACAAATGGGGCTCCAAACAACAATCCTGGAAATAGCATCGTTCCTTCTCCTTTCCCCAAAGCTAGAATGCTACACTTTATTCATATGCAACAACAAGAAAAGAGGGTGGGCCGTCCGCCCAACCCTTGCCGGTTTCTCACCACCAAATGGGGCCATACCACCACGGATAGAAAAACGGCGGAACCAATGCGCTCCCGAGCAAACCGCCTAAAAAGCCGCCGAAAAATGGAGCGACAAAAAACGGAGCGCCGAAGAAAAACGGGCGCGGCCGCCAAAACCACCAGCCCCATGGCCGCCAAATGCGCTCATCCGCCACTTGGAGATGGCTCATCTTGCTTCCCCCCTTCCGCTTGCTTTAGTCCCACTGTATGCAGGAAAAACGCCCGCTGCTTAGGCCAGTACCTAGAAGGCTGGTGAAAAACGGCGATTTCTTCCAAATCATCGATCCGTGAATGCAAAGGAAGGTCTCTTTCTACAAGATATTCTCATTAAAGGAAACTATTTTCTTTTATTCCCAGTATATTCGAAAAACAAAAGCAGGCGGCTGTCCGCCGCCCCCGCTTATAGAAGCTCTGCGCGCGCCTGTTCGTACAAACAGGCAAGCGAATCGAACAAAATGCGCACCGCCTCAGCCATTTCGTCTTCGCTCATCGAAAGAACTGGTATGAACGTCAACACCGGGCCGAGCGGACGGATGACAAGCCCCCTCCGGCGCGCCTCAAGGATGATCCGGTGCTCCACCATGGCCGCGCGCGGAAACACTTCTTTCGTTCTTCGGTCTTTCACGATTTCAATGCCGCACATCAAGCCTTTTTGCCGGATGTCGCCAACAATTGGAATTTCATACAACCGCTCAAGCCATTCGGCCAGCCGGCGCGCCTTCCGCTTTACGCTGTCAATCAAGCCGCGTTTTTCGATGAGCTCAATGTTTTTCAGCGCAACGGAACAAGTGAGCTGATTCCCCGTATACGTATGGCCGTGGTAAAACGTTTTGTCTTCGTCTACATCGCCGAGAAATGCCGCATAAATCTCTTCCGTGACCAGTGTGGCCGCGAGCGGCAAATATCCTCCAGTAATCCCTTTCCCAAGGCAGACAAGATCAGGCTTCACCTCTTCCTGCTCACAAGCGAACATCGTGCCGGTGCGGCCAAAGCCGACGGCGACCTCGTCGCAAATGAAGAGCACCCCATACCGGCGGCAAAGCCTTTCCACTCCTTTTAAAAACCCGCGCGGATGGACGATGATCCCCGCCGCTCCTTGCACAAGCGGCTCGATGACAACCGCGGCGATTTGATCGTGCTGCTCCTCAAGCACCCGTTCCAGCTCACGCAAACAATAGCCGACGATCTCCTGCTCGCTTCCGTATTCGTCCATACGGTACACGTACGGCGACGGCACTTCGATCCGCTCAAACAAAAGCGGCGCAAAAATGCGGTGGAACGTTTCCATGCCTCCAACGCTCACCGCCCCGACCGTATCGCCGTGGTACGCTTCCTTCAACGAGACAAACTTGTTCTTCTTCGCATATTGGACCGGGTCGATGTTTTTCCAATACTGATAGGCGATCTTGAGCGCGATTTCCACCGCCGCCGCCCCGGTATCGGAATAAAACACTTTTGACATGTGCGGCCAATATTCAAGCAGCCGTTTGGCCAACAAAATCGACGGCACATTCGCCGAACCAAGCAATGTCGAATGGGCAATTTTCTCCAATTGCTCGCGAAGCGCCGCATTCAGCTCCGGATCGTTATGGCCGTGGACATTGACCCATAGCGACGCATAGCCGTCCAAGTACCGGTTGCCGTCGACATCGTACAAATAGCTTCCTTGCCCGCGTTCAATGATCAAGGGGCGTTCTTTGGCATACTGCTTCATTTGCGTAAATGGATGCCAGACGTACTGCTTGTCCCACTGTTCCAATTGCTCGTACCTATACGCCAACGCCAAGCACCTCCAGCAGTTGTTTCGCCTTTCCTTGTTCGATCCAATGCTGAGCTAGGGTTTCCAGTTCCCTCCTTGAGACTGCAGGAAGGAGCGGCACGACCGCCAGCACCGGCAGCCGAAGCAAGGCGGCGATCGTTTCGACATTGTTTTGGTGGATGATCTCTTGTTCCTGAAACTGATTAAACATCAGGCCAAGCAGACGAATGCCTTGCGCGTCGGCATACGCCGCCGTCGTCACCGCGTGATGAATCGCACCAAGGCTTGAGAGCGACACGAGAATCGCCGGCAGCTGATAATCACGAAGGAAATCACTCGTCATATAGAATCGTCCGTCGCGCTCACACCACGGAACGGCCAACCCTCCCGCTCCTTCGACGAGCACCACATCATAGCGCTGCTTCAACCATTCCAACCGTTCGGCCACCCTCTCTGGTTCGATGGACGTGCCGGTCAACTTCGCCGCTAAATGCGGCGACATCGCCGGTTCCATATAGTACATGCCTTCTGATGCGGAAAGCTTCGCCACTCGTTCGTACCAATATTGTTCGGCAAACGACACCCCGTCTTCGGCCAGTCCAGTCTGAACCGGTTTCAACACGCTTACGCTCATCCCAAGCCGCTCCAGCGCCAACGCCACGATGGAAGTGACGACCGTTTTGCCGATTTCTGTTCCTGTTCCCGTCATGAAAATGGCTTGCCCCATTCTCTTATCCCCCCATCCCTCGAGTCATCATGATCGGTCGGACGCGCGGCCATACGCGCGCCGCGATGACCGAACAAACGGCGCAAAGCACGAGATCTCCCGGGACCGGGAGAAGAAAGCCGAACCATAGCGTTTGGCCGATGGAAAGCGGAGCCCCCGCGATCCATTTCATCGCTATGTACAGCCACGCGCAGCCAAACACATACACGACCAACAATGCCGCTGCATTCGCCATCAATATGTCTCTCGCTCTTGTCCATTGAAAGCGGCGGACAAGCAAGCCGCACGTATACGCCCCGGCGATGAAACCGAGCAAATAGCCAAACGTCGGCTTCCAAATATAACCGAGCCCGCCTCCTTCCGCAAACACGGGCGCGCCCGCCAGCCCAATCAAGACATATAGAAGTTGGCTAAGCGCTCCGATTTTTGGGCCAAGCAGACAGCCGGCCAAGTACACCGCCGCGATTTGCAGCGTAAACGGCACATACGGCACCGGAATTTTGATCCACCCACCAACAGCCGTCAACGCGGCAAAAAATGCCGCCCAAACAAAGGAATGGATTCGCACATCTTCCCTCCTCTCCAAATATTTGTTTCTATTGTGCCTGATGTGTTTTTTATTTGTCAACTTTATTTTTATATAGGTTTACATTTAGACAAAAAATATGGAGCCCCCTAACACAGCAGGACTCCTTTTTTGGCGCGGCTCATTTCTCAAACAGACGGCGGAAGCAGTGGCCAACGCTCACCCTTCATCCTCCCACAAGTTAAGCAGGTTCATCCGTTCGCCGTCCGTTTTCGGCATCGCCAGCGATCCACTCTGCCTCTCCTCCTTTTCCAACAACGACGACAATAAGCGCACCGCCTCCGCAATATGCCTTCCTTTGTTCAACATGATGCATTGCGCCTGTTTTCCAACAAAAACATCCGAGATTTCCGCGCGCGACGGAATTCCCTTTTTCGCCATTTGTTCAAGCACTTGCGTCGCCCAAATGACCGGGATGTGAGCCGCCCGGCATAGCGCCAAAACGTCGTTCTGTGCGGCCGCAAGATGTTCAAATCCAATCTCCAGGGCCAAATCGCCGCGCGCAATCATCACACCAAACGCCGGAAACTTCAATCCCTCAAGCAAGATGCGAACGAAGTTATGAAGCGCCGCCCGCGTTTCGATTTTCGCGATCACCGGGAGAGAACCAGCCCCTTGTTCGGCAAGCAAATGATAAAGCTTTCGCAGGTCATGAGGGGCCTGAACAAACGACAGCCCGACGATATCCGCCCATCTCGCGATGAACGGAATCCATTCAAGGTCGCGGTCGGTGAGCGGCGGAACCGTCAAATGGAGAAACGAATCGGGAAGATGGATGCCCGTTCCTTGCTTAATCGCTTTTCGCTTTCCGCCATCGGCAACGACTTTGGCCTCTACATGCCGCTCGTGCACTTTCACGACCCGCGCTGCAATTTGGCCGTCGTTCAAATAAAGGCGGTCTCCCGCCCGCACATTGCGCCACGCTTTCGCCAACGTCGTCGTCATTTTCACACCGCATCCATTCTGCGCCTGTGCAAACGCAGCGTCATCGAAATAAATATACAGCGGTGTACCGACCGTGACAAACGCTTTCATTGGAATGAACAAAACAGAACATAGAGTGAAGGAAGCCGACCCGCGCCGCAGTTTCATCCCTTTTTGCACATAGGCCGTCCGCGAAAGAAGAACTTTAAAACAAGACGGCGCGATTTGTTCCGTGACCCGAAGTTTTCGTTTTTTTCCGCGCACATCGGTAAACAGCAGTTCATCCCCTTCTTCGACGGTCGCTCCGTCCTCAGCCGTCAACTGCCACAAGAATGAAACATCGCGGGGGAGCGGAGACGGCGGCGGGGAAGAAGAGAAGGAAATGAGGCCGAAGAGCGGCTCCATTGGCTCTCCATATAGATTTTTCTTCACAGAGAGCTTCATCGGCCCCGCGTTGACCGCCAAGCGGTCGACCCGGATTTTTGGCCCCGGCAGATCCATGTAAATGCGGCATCGCCTCCCCTGCAGCTGTTGCTCCAACTGCTTCTCGGCTTGACGAATGATGGCCACGAGCGCCTCCCACGTTTCTGGAGAACCGTAGGCGCAGTTGATGCGGGCAATGTCCATGCCATAAAGAAGCAGCCGCTCGATCAGCCCCGGCTCATCCACCCATGCCTCGTCCATCGTCACCATAATGCGTGTCGGCCGAACAGAACTTGGGCTTCCGAACACTGCCTCCGCCCGTTTATGAAGCAACTGTTTCGCTTCCTTTCTTGTCATCTTTCGAAGCTCCCATCCGCCATCAACCCGCGTGCGCAAATATGCCAAAACTTGTTCGATCGCGTCGATGAGATGAGCCTCTTGCCCCTCGAGCCGCCATCCGGCGTCTTCCATCGCTTCATGCAAATCCGACGGCATATGCTCCCTCATATATAAGTAAGCAAGCAACTGATCCCGGCTCTCTTCATGGGATGGAAGAGGAAAATACTTCTGCTTTTGTCCCACCCACTCCGCCATCCCTCGGTAAAAAGCGGCCAAGCGGGCGCCCAAATCTCGTTTGTCGTGCATCAGCGGCACCAACCCTTGTGAAAAATGCGGTTTTACTTTTATATATTCGCCGCCACCCCAAATGAGGACAGAAAAAAACCGGCGCCATTCGCCGGTTGAATACGACAGAAACAGGAAATCGTTTTTAGCGATATGATTTTTGAACCACAATTTTCGTCCCGCATTGGCAAAGCAGTGAGTGTTTCAGCCGCCGCAACGGCTGGCCGCACTGTTCACAAACGGCCGGTTTATTCACGCGTTTCCTCCCCTTTGCTGCGTGTTTGGTATCTATTATACGCCCATAATTATTTAAAGTAAATATAAAATGATAGCAATTATAAATAAAAAGCAGATCATTTGGACCCTTTTTCCATTTGTGATAAAGTAATGAATGATAGTGCCAATATTCAAAACAAGGAGGCGGTCACGATGTACGACATCGCCATCATCGGCGCTGGACCGGCGGGAGCGAGCGCTGCGATCTTCGCCGCCAAAGCGGGAAAGAAAACAGTGTTGTTTGACAGCGACAAAGGCATGACCAAGCGCGCTTGGGTGGAAAACCATTACGGTGTTCCGGAAATCAGCGGCCCGGAATTGGTCGAAACAGGAAAACGGCAAGCCGCGAAATTCGGCGCGGAATTGGTGGAAACGCAAGTGACAGACGTGCAAAAAACGGACGGCGGCTTCCGCCTCGAAACGGAAAACGGCTCCTTTGAGGCGAAACACGTCATTTTCGCCACCGGCGTCGCCACGGATCTGGCGGAAAAAATCGGCCTGCGCACCAAACCGGGCACGGAGCCGCGCATTAAAACGGTGATTGACGTCGACGCCAATGGCAAAACGAACATCGACGGCATTTGGGCGGCGGGGACGGTGGCCGGCGTCAGCGTTCATACGATCATCACAGCGGGTGACGGGGCGAAAGTCGCCATCAACGTCATCAGCGAACTGAACGGCGAACGGTACGTTGATCACGATGTATTGAAAAAATAACAACGAAGGTGTCCCAAACAGCGGGACACCTTTTCTAATAGCGCCATGGAAACGGCCGGGACGCAAGATGACGGGCTGAACCGCCTGTTGCGTCGTCCCCGCATCGACATAGCGGCCCCGATCCATCCAAGGGCGCTTATTGTCCAATGCTCCGGTACTTCCCTTCAAAAAACAAGAGCGGGTCGCCCGGTTCGTCTTTCATCAAAATATCGGTCACTTCCCCAAAGTAAAGCGTATGATCGCCGGCCACGTACGTGCTGTGGACGTTGCATAAAATATTCGCCAACGCCTCCGGCAAAATCGGATGGCCGTTCACCCAATCAAACGAAACATGGCGTTCTTCTTTCAACTGGCCGGCAAACAAGCGCGACAACTCCTCTTGATCGCGCCGCAAAATGTTGACGGCAAATTTCCCCGTTTGCTTGACAATGTCATGCATTCGCGCTTTGTGACCAATGGAGACGACGACAAGTTTCGGGTCGAGCGAAACGGACATAAACGCGTTCGCCGTCATTCCTTTCGCTTCCCCTTGAAATTCGGTCGTCACGACCGTCACGCCGGTCGCAAATTTTCCCATGGCTCTGCGAAATGTACGATCATCCATACGGTTCTCCCATCCTTCCCTTTTCGTCATCCAGCAGCCCTACGCCTTCAGCTGGCGGTTGGACGGCTTCCCTTCTTGATGTTTCCACACGACGGGCGCTTCGTCCGACATCTTGCCTCTATGGCTGAGACCCATTCATGCCGAAATGAGGGTCAAATCTACCCCCATCATAGCAGAAATAGAGGAAAGAAACAACGACGATATACGGCTGTCATCGGCGGCCCGCCGCTCCAAGGTACGCCTCTGCCACCCGCTCATCGGCAAGCAGCTCGGCGGCCTTCCCGTGCACCACGATGCTTCCCCGTTCCAACACATACGCCTCATCCGCTGTCTGCAGGGCGGCACGCACGTTTTGCTCGACAAGAATCATGGCCGTCTGAAATTGATCGCAGAGCTGTGTCAGCATCCCCATCACTTCCTTGACCACAAGCGGCGCCAGCCCTAACGATGGTTCGTCAAGCAAGAGCAGCTTCGGTCTCGCCATCAGCCCGCGGGCGATCGCCAGCATTTGCTGTTCGCCGCCGCTTAATAGTCCTCCCGGACGGTCGAGCATCGTTTGCAGTTTCGGGAACAGTTCAAGCACCCGCTCATAGTCGCGCTTCACTTCCTGTCCGTCGCGGCGGTGGCGGCGGTACGCCCCCAGCAGCAAGTTATCCCTCACGGACAGGCTGTCAAAAATTTGCCGCCTCTCCGGCACAAGGCAAATGCCTTTTTCAACAATTTGCTCCACCTTTCCGTATGGAAGCGGTTTATGTTCAAAAAGAATCTCCCCTTCGGTTGGAGCGTAGACGCCGGCAATCGTGCCGAGCAGCGTGCTTTTGCCCGCCCCGTTGGCGCCGACAACAGTGACGATTTTTCCTTCGTCCACTTGCAAACTGACCCCTTTTAACACGTGCAAATGGCCGTGGTAGACATGAACGTTGCGAAGCACGAGCATCAGACCGCCTCCTCTCCCAAATACGCCTTGATGACATCAGGATGCCGCGCAATCTCTTCCGGCGCCCCTTCGGCGATTTTTTTCCCATAATCGAGGACGACGATCCGGTCGGCGATCGCCATCACCGTTTCCATATCATGTTCCACGAACAAAAAGGTAAAGCCTTGTTCCCTCATCGCCAGCAACACATCAACGAGCTGCTTTGATTCTTGCGGGTTCAGCCCGGCCATCGGCTCGTCAAGCAAAATGAGCGAAGGACGAGACACAGCCGCCCGAGCGATTTCCACGAGCCGCTGCATCCCATATGGCAGCGTGCCTGCCCGCTTGCAGGCGAGATGGGCCAAACCGACCTGCTCGAGGCAGGAAAACGCCTGTTTCTGCGCTTGCCTTTCTTCTTTCACCGTACGCGGCAGCCGAAAGCCGGCGCTGAGGATTCCGCTCTTCAACCGTGAATGAAATCCGACCATCACATTTTCCAACACCGTCATATCAGAAAACAGCTGCAAGTTTTGAAACGTCCTTGTCATTCCCAGCATCGCCAACTCGTGCGGTTGTTTGCCGCTGACCATGGCTCCTTGAAAACGAACGAGACCACTCGTCGGCGGAATAATGCCGCTGATCATATTGAACAAGGTCGTTTTGCCTGCCCCGTTCGGCCCGATCACCGCGACGATTTCTTCTTTTTTCACGTGAAAGGACACGTTCTGCACCGCCTGAACGCCGCCAAATGACTTGGACAATTGCTCCACTTCGAGCAACACTGCGCTCATCCCCGCTCCCCTCCGATCGAACGCGCCTTATGCCCCTCAACTGCGGCTATCTGCTTCTCTTGACGTCCGCCCATTTCCAAAAAGCGCCGCATCCTCTTTTGCATCACACCCGTCAACCCGTTCGGCATATAAATCAACATGACCACCAACAACAAGCCAAAAAAGACAATTTCAAACTCTCCGCCGGCATTCGGAAGCAACAGCGGGACAACGGCTTTGAGCCATTCTCCTAAGCAGACATAGACGGCAGCGCCGATGAGTCCTCCCCATACGCTGGCTGTCCCGCCAATGACCACCATGATTAAAAAGTAAATCGAAGGGACGATGCCGAATAAATCCGGATTGATAAACGTGACGTAATGGGCGTATAAGCTCCCGGCAATCGAAGCGTAGACCGCGCTGAGCATAAAGATTTGCAGCTTGTATTTCATAATGTTCACCCCAAGGGAGCTTGCTGCCACCTCGCTTCCATGAATCGCCCGCAGCGCCCTTCCGACCCGGGAGCGGACAATATTATGGGCAAACCATAACCCGGCCAGAACAAACAACGAAACGAGGTAGTAAAACTGGAGATCGCTTTGCAACGGAACCCCGGCTATACGGATCGGCGGAATGCCAAAAAAACCATTCAGCCCTCCCGTGATCTCTTTCCATTCCTTGAAAAATGTAAACATAATGACGCCAAAGCCTAACGTCGCCAACGCCAAATAATGCTCACGCAGCCGAAAAACTGGAATGCCGACCACAAGCGCCACCAATGCAGCCAAAACCGCGCCGGCAGCCAGCGCCAGCCAAGACGGCCATCCCGCATGCGCGGTCAAATAGGCGGACGCATAAGCCCCGATGCCGTAAAAGGCAGCCTGGCCGAGCGAAATTTGGCCCGCATACCCCATCAACAGCGTCATCCCTGTGCTTACGAGCGCGTACAGCCCGATGAGAATCAGAGTGCTTAGCACGTAGTTATTGCCGAAGACGAGCCAAGGGAGGCCGAGCCAGACGGCTGCGCCAACAAGCAAGAGCCATCGTTTCCGTCCATCCGTCATTCGTTGACCGTGCTCCATCCATCCGCCCCCCTTACACTCGTTTTCCTGTCATCTTGGCAAACAGCCCGTTTGGCATGAAAAACAGAACAAGCAATAGCAGCCCGAAGCTGATCGCTTCTTTGTACCCCGAGGACAAGTATCCTTCCGCAAATGATTCAAGCAGCCCGACGAGAAACGCACCGGCGATCGCCGCCGGGGCGTTCGTCAATCCCCCGACAACAGCGGCGATGAACGCCTTCAGCCCGATCATCATTCCCATATCATAAGACGCGCCCGAAATCGGGGCGATGACGATTCCCGCCAGCGCTCCAAGACCGGCGCTGACGGCAATCGCGCCAAGCGACATTTTGCGGATGTCAATCCCCATCAACCGAGCGGCAAACGGATTGATGACGCAGGCCGCCACCGCCTTGCCGATGTATGTTCGGTGAAAAAACAGATGCAAGGCGGCAAAACTTGCGAGCGAAATGACGATCGCCCAGACGCTTTGCCATTGGATGACCGCTCCAAACACCTCAAGCGCCCCATGGCCCGTAAAGGGGCGCAGCGCGTACGGATCCGTCCCCCAAACAAGCAAGGCGATCCCGCGGAATACAAACGACGCCCCGATCGTAATGATAATGAGCACCCCGACAGGCGAACGGCGCGCCGGCTGAATCGCCAGCCGCTCAAACAGCCCACCGACGACCATCACCGCAAGCATGCTCAAACCGATGGCCGCGGCAAACGGCACTCCGTTATTGACCAACGTAATGCAAAACAACGCCCCCAACATAGCGAAATCGCCTTGAGCCAAATTTAAAATGCCGGTCACGCTGTACGTAATGACAAACCCGAGCGCCACCAACGCGTAAATGCTGCCGACCGTCAGCCCGGAAAACAACAGCTGCACAAACTGGCTCCACGCTTCCATGCCCCGTCCCTCCTTCAACGGTTAGGTGGAACAAAAGGGAATTAGCGACCTCATTCCCTGTTTACTGCTCGGCAAGGACAAACTTGCCGTCTTGAATTTGCACCATCACCAAACTGTCGGCGTCAAGCCCTGTATGGTCGTCTTTCGACATATGGAAGACGCCCGAAATGCCGATAAATTTTCTTGTATTCTCCAGAGCCGACCGTATTTTCTCTTGATCCGCGCCGCCCTCCTTGATCGCATTGACCAACAAATGGAACGCATCCCACGCATGTCCACCAAACGTTGTCGGGGCATAGCCGTACGCTTTCTCAAACTGTTCTTTGTATTTTAGCAGCGTTTCTTTTTGCGGGTCGCTGTCCGGAAGCTGATCGGCCACTAAAATGCGCCCGGCAGGGAACCATACGCCGTTGGCCGCCTCCCCGGCCAAGTCAATAAAGCTTTTCGTGCCGATGCCATGGCTTTCCACAATCGGCGCCTCAATGCCCAACTGGCGGATGTTTTTCGTGACGACCGCCGATTCCTGCGCTGTTCCCCATACGATAATGGCTTGCGGATTCGCTTTTTTCACCTTTGTCAACATCGCTTTCGCATCATCGACCGTCGCCTCAAACTCCTCTTCGATGACGGCTTTCACCCCATATTCCGGGGCATAATGCACAAACTCTTCATGCCCGCTCGTTCCGTATGCATTGGCGACGTTCAGCCAGGCGACGTTCGTCCATCCTTTCTCTTTTAAAAAACCAAGCAGCTTCTGGATGACGATATTGTCCCCTTGAGCGGTTTTAAATGTCCAATGACGCGAGGATCCATCGCTTGGATTGACGATTTGTTTGCTTGCGGCGAGGGAAATGTACGGAATGCCTGCTTTTTCAATGAGTGGAATCATGGCTAAGGAGTTGCCGCTGATCGTGCCGCCAATAATGGCAGTGACTTTGTCTTGTTCGATGAGTTTTTTCGTGGATAATACGGCCTCATTTTGGTTGGACTTGTCATCATAGGCAATCAGCTTGATTTTCTTTCCATCAATGCCGCCTTGCTTGTTCCATTGCTCAACGAGCATTTTGACCGTCTCCATCTCCGGTTTGCCAAGCGGGGCCGCCCCGCCGGAAGCCGAAAAAATGGCGCCAATTTTGATTTCATCCTCTCCTCCCGATGTCGCCGTCTTCCCACAGGCGGCAAGGAAAATGAGCAACAATGCCGCCATCAATAGAGACATTCCTTTTTTCATCTTTTTTTGCCCCCCTTTTATATTGACAACGCTTTCAAATCATCGTTCTCCCGCCAGGCCTCCACCCGGCGGAAGAAGATCAGCGCCGCCGCTTAAACGCTTCGGCGGTGTTGATTTTGTGTTGACGAACGTATTGTTCGATTTCATGCGGCGGCGCCTGTTCACGCAACAGACGGATGATCTCTCTATGTTCTTCGATCGATGCTTTCGCCCGCTGCGGCACAAAGGTGAAGCCGTAGGCGCGGATGCGCTTCATCCGCTGCCAAATTTGCTTGATTTGCTCTTCGAGGTAGGCGTTGCCGCAATGGGCGTAAATCAAGGAATGAAATTCATAGTTCAGCTCGCTGAACCGTTCCAGCTCCAGCTCTTCAAGCGCCCGCTCCATCCATTCGTTCAACCGCTCAAGCTCGTTGATCGCCTCCTTCGTCAAATTGGCGGAGCCAAGCGCGGTCGCATAGCCTTCCAGCACAGCCAACACCGACAGCGTCTCGATATATTCTTTCTCGTTGATGTTGCTCACAACGGCGCCTGTATACGGCTTAAATTCGACAAGCCCTTCCGCCTCGAGCTGGCGGATCGCCTCGCGCACCGGGATGCTGCTGAGTCCAAGCTCGCGGGCGATTTGGTCGATGACGACGCGGTATCCCGGGCCATAGACGCCGTTTTCAATGCGGGAAAGAATATACTCGTAAGCCAATTGGGTTTTGTTTTTCGCTTTCGTTTCCATACATCTATCATATATCACATAATATATGTTGACCAGCTGTTATTTCTGTTCTGCAGACAAAGCGGAAGGCGGCTTCGCCTTGCCGAACGAAGGGATCGGCGGGTCGCCGACCGCGACGTGGACGACTTGCACTTCCGTATAGAAATCAAAGCTGTAATGCCCACCTTCGCGGCCGATGCCGCTGTATTTCGTCCCGCCAAACGGGATGCGCAAATCGCGGACGTTCGGCGAGTTGACCCACGCCATCCCGCTTTCGATCGCTTGGGCGACGCGGTGGCCGCGCTTCATATCGTTCGTCCAGACGTATGCCGCCAGCCCGTATTTCACATCGTTCGCCAGCCGTATCGCCTCTTCTTCATCCGCAAAGGACATGACCGCCATGACCGGTCCGAAAATCTCTTCCTGCGCCACCCTCATGCCGTTATGGCAACCAAGCAGCAACGTTGGCGGCACAAAATTGCCTTTTTCCAACCCTGTTGGAACGCTGGGGGCATAGACGTCCGCCCCTTCTTGCTTGGCGATGTCAATATAGCGGTTCACCCGCTCCCAGTGAGCACGGTGAATGAGCGGGCCAAGCTCGGTCGCTGGAGCCATGGGATCGCCGATGACGATGCGGTCGACGCGCTCTTTGAGCCGGGCGACAAATTCGTCGTAAATCGACTGCTCGAGCAGCAGCCGCGAGTTGGCCGTGCACCGTTCGCCATTGAGCGAAAACACGCCCCAAACCGCCGCATCGAGCGCCCGTTCGAGATCCGCATCGGCGAACACAATGAGCGGCGACTTGCCGCCGAGCTCCATCGATGTTTTTTTCAACGTTGCGGCGCTGTTGCGGATAATTTCCATGCCGGTCGTCGTCTCGCCGGTAAACGAGATGAGGCGCACATCCGGGTGGGCAACCAATGCGGCGCCCGCCGTTTCGCCAAACCCGTGCACGACGTTGAACACCCCGCGAGGCAGCCCGGCTTCATCGATGATTTCCGCCAGTTTATTCGCCGTCAACGGCGACCATTCGGCCGGCTTCAAGACGACGGTGTTGCCGGTCGCCAGCGCGGGAGCCACCTTCCACGTTTCCAGCATAAACGGCGTATTCCACGGCGTAATGAGCCCGGCGACGCCGACTGGTTTATAAACGGTATAGTTTAAAAACTGACCATTCACATGATACGCCTCGCCAACAAGGCGCGTCTTCACCATTTCCGCGTAAAAGCGGAAGTTTTCCGCCGCGCGGGCGGCTTGCTTTTTCGCCTGGCTGATCGGAATGCCGGTGTCAAGCGCCTCTAAATAGGCGATGTCGTCCGCATACTGCTCAATCAAGTCAGCAATGCGGAAAAGGTAACGAAGGCGCCGTTCGACCGGCATTGTCCGCCACGGCCCGTGATCAAACGCCTCCTTCGCCGCCCGGACCGCTGCGTCGATGTCTTCTTTCCGCCCCTCGGCTATCTGGTTGATCGTCCCGTTCGTAAACGGATTGATGTTGTCGAAATACGCACCGGCTGCCCCTTCCACAAACTGCCCATTGATATAATGAAGCACTTTTGGTTGCACTGCCATTCGTTTCCCCTCCCGCTATGTCCGATAACGCGCATGAATGTTGTTGTGTTTATACGTCCCCGCCTCGTTGAATTCATACAGCTCAAGCGACAGCGCCAAATAGCGTTTGGCGAACAGCGGGGCGAAATGGTCTTTCATCACGGCAAACAGCTCGTCGCCGACTTCTTTTTTCACCTGTTCCGGACGCCCGGCGCCGATTTTCAGCGTCCCGTGCACAAACGCATCGTCTTCGGCCCCATCAGCCACATAATACTCGTCAAGCCGAATGGCGCGCGAGCGGATGCCGCCGACGGGAAACCAATCGCTCCGCTTGATCAACACGCTGTGAATTTTTTTAAGCAAGCCGCGAATATCGGCCTCTTCGCCGATATTGGCCGTGTATTCCAAAATAAAGTGCGGCATCATTCCTCCTCCTTTGGCTAGACGATGTAATTGATCAGCCGGCCGATGCGTTCGATTTCGGCCACGACTTCATCGCCGGGCTGGACGTTCACCGCCCCTTTCGGCGTGCCGGTCAAAATCACGTCGCCAGGCGCGAGCGTCATGAATTCGGTGATGTACTCAAGCAAATACGGGATCGAAAAAATCATATCGCCCGTATATCCTTCCTGCACAACCGCCCCATTGACATACGTCCGCAAACGAAGCGCCATCGGATCGCCGACTTCCTCATGGCTGACGATCCACGGGCCTAGCGGCGTCGTCCGGTCGCGGTTTTTGACGCGGAAATTCGGCCGGTAGTAATTTTCCAAGTAGTCGCGAACAGCGTAATCGTTGGCAATCGTGTAACCGAAAATGTAATCGTACGCCCGTTCCGCTTTCACCCGGCTGGCCGGGCGGCCGATGACGACCGCGAGCTCGCATTCATAATGCATCATGTTGACCCCCTCCGGCCGAACAGTTCGGCCGCGATGGCCGATGAGCGTATTTTTCCCTTTGAAAAATAAAAGCGGCTCTTTCGGCGCAACAAAAGACAATTCGCCGGCATGCTCGGCATAATTCAATCCAAGCGCCACGATCACTCCCGGCTCCACCGGGGGAAGCCACATCACTTCAAGCTCCCCGACGATCGTTCCGTCCGGCAGGCGGAGGCGGCCATCGTCGAGCGGCTCGGCTTCGGTCACGATTCCGTTCCAGGCCACACGCGCCCGCCTCATCATTCATCGCCTCCTTGTTCCAGGGCGATTTCATTTTCCAACACACCGATCCTTTCGATTTCGATGCGCACCACATCTCCTGCTGTAACAAGCGGCGCATCGGCCGGCCAGCTGAAAAACAGCACATCGCCTGGGTAAAGGGTCATAAATTCGGTCACCTCAGCAAGCCATTGTTCGACTGGAAGGCGAAAGCGGCTCGGGTCTGCACGCTGGACGAGGCGCCCGTTGACGTATACGCGTGCGGTCAAGGATGACAGCGGCGACGCTTCCTCTTTCGGCACGATCCACGGGCCGACTGGGGCGAACCCGTCGCGCGCCTGCTCCTTCACCGCCGGGCGGTGCCGCTGCTCGTGTGGAATCGACAGATCATTCACGATCGTATAGCCGAATACAAAATCGAGCGCCTGCTCGCGCCGCACGCGCGCCGCCGTCCGCCCGATCACCAGCCCGAGCGCCGGAGCAGCCTGAAGATGCTTCACCCAACGAGGCAAAAGCACCGGACGCCGATGGGCGTTGATGGTGTTTGCCGGCTTCATATACAGCACCGGGCCTTCCGGCGGCTTTTCATACGGCGGGGCGTTCATCTCTTTTGACAGCGCCGCCCACTCCTTTCCATCATTCAGCGCCACCCCGTACATCGCCCCGCCAATAGGCGCGTCCCATTCCAATTCATCAATGCGGTGCGTCTGCCCGCCAAACGACACCGTCCCGCCGTGCGGATCCGCCTTTGCCTCAATCGTCCGCCTCATGCCGGCCAGACGCAAGCGCACATTCGCCATCATGTATCCTCCTCATCTGTATCGATGCCATTTGAAGCTTTACCATTTGCAGCTCTTACCGAGCATTTGATCGCGCTTTGGCGTGACGGAGGCAAGCCTGCGGCTTGCCTTCGACAGTCAAAAATGGATGAGCCACTTTTCCGTCAAGGATATGTTAAACGATTTCGTTGCATCTAATATGCCTGTTGCCAGGCGTGTTGATGAACCAATCAAAATCAGTTGAGAAAGCACTGTTCCCGGCTTTTCTGCCGCCGTCGGCAAGCGGTTCGCTTGCCGACGGAGCGTGCAGCTGCATGGCGCTCTGTTTTCGGGAAGCAACGAATCATCAACACTCGTGACCGGTTGCACGCGCTTGTTTTATGTCGCTTTTTGCATTTCTTCGTCCCGCGTCTCTTCGGCCAGCAAGCCGTATTTGACGAGCGTGCGGCGGATTTGCTGCTGATGTTCTTCGCTTGGCAAATCGAGCGGCAGCCGGAGCTTCGGGGTGATTTTCCCCATCATCCCGAGCGCCGCTTTCACCGGACCTGGATTCGTTTCAATGAACAGCACATCATTGAGCTCCATCAGTTCAAAATGAAGATCTTGCGCCCGCTTGATGTCGCCTTCAAACCAAGCGTCGTGCAGCTCGGCCACTTTATGCGGCACGACGTTCGCCGTCGCGCTGATCGATCCGGCGCCGCCGATCGCCAGCATCGGATAGCACAAAAGCTCGATGCCGGAAAAGAGAAGGAAATCGCGCCCGCAATGCCACAACACCCGGTTGACATGCTCGAAGTCTTTGTTCGACTCTTTCACGCCGATAATGTTCGGACAATCTTCGGCCAGCCGCGCCAACGTTTTGACTTCCAAATTGACCGCCGTCCGCCCCGGAATGTTGTAGACGATGATCGGAATGTCGACCGCCTCGGCCACCGCCTTAAAATGTTTATACAGCGCCTGCTGGGACGGACGGTTGTAATACGGGACGATGACCATCGCGGCATCGGCCCCAATCTCTTGCGCAAATTTGGTCAGCTCGATCGTTTCCGCATGGTTGGTCGAGCCCGTCCCCGGCACGAACGGCACCCGACCCTCCACCGCTTTTTTCGCCGTTTCCATCACCTGTTTTCGCTCTTCAAGCGTCAGCGAGCTCGGCTCTCCCGACGTTCCCGTGACGGAAATGCCGTGCGTGCCGCTTTCAATATGCCAATCGATGAGCGCGGCGAGCGCCGCAAAATCAACGTTTCCTTCCTCATCAAACGGCGTGACGACCGGCGCGATCGAGCCGCGCAGCCGTTCTTTCGCCTCGTGGTATGCCATCCCCTTGCCCCCTATTGGCTTTATTTTTCTGAATCTTATTTATATTGTACACACTATTATATATGAAATCAACGATAAAATCATATATAATCATGATCCCGAAAACCGAGCAGAAGGGCGGCGGTCTTTTTCTAAATCAGGAAGGTCGGTTTCCGCTTCGCCAATGTCGGTTCGTTCGGCTCGATCGGCTGGCCGCTGTGAACGTCAAGAACGACGGACGCCTCTTCAAACCAGCTGTCCGGCGCCGCATGCCCCCAGAACGTTTGACGGCGCGGATCGTCCAAATCCCAGCGGATCGGCGGAAAATCGGGGTCGCTCGTCAAATAATCGCCGTTATACAGCTCAATTCGGTGGCCATCCGGGTCGCGCAAATAGACAAAGAAGGCGTTCGACAATCCGTGGCGGCCCGGCCCGCGTTCAATGTTCGGCGCATATCCGGCCGCCGCCAGCACATCGCACGCATGGATCAGGCTGAGCGGGTCCGGCAGCNGTCTTTTCTAAAAAAACAGGGCCGAAAAATTCGGTGGCCATCCGGGTCGCGCAAATAGACAAAGAAGGCGTTCGACAATCCGTGGCGGCCCGGCCCGCGTTCAATGTTCGGCGCATATCCGGCCGCCGCCAGCACATCGCACGCATGGATCAGGCTGAGCGGGTCCGGCAGCCAAAACCCGATATGGTGAAGGCGCGGCCCTTTTCCGTTCATCAGCGCCAAATCGTGGACGTTTTGCTTCCGGTGCAGCCATGCAGCCCAAAGTTTCCCATCCTCTGTTTCCGTATACTCCGAGCAGGCAAAGCCCAAACCATGGACATAAAAGTCGTACGCGTTCTTTACATCTCTAACCGCGCAGTTGAAATGATCGATGCGCTGCACGCGGGCGCCGCGGTGCAAGTCATACCGCTGCAAAAGCCGCTCTGTTTTCTCCATCTGGGCAAAAAACTCAAGCGGCAGCCCGGACGGATCTTGAACGCGAAATGCCCGACCGACGGCGCGCTGGCTCCCGTCTTCCAGCCATTTCGGCTGCAGCGTTTGCGCCGCAAACCATTCATAAAGCGCTTCCAATTCCTGCTCGGAACCGACTTTGTAGCCAAGCGCCTCGACCGCGGGGCGGGGCGCCTTTTTCAATAGAAGGCTATGATGATGATATTCTTCAAGTCCACGCAAATACAAATGGCTCTCATCCGCTTCTGTCACGACAAACCCAAGCACCCGTTCGTAAAAATCGCGGGCGGCGGCCAAATCGGTCACATGCAGCACCGCGCGGGCGCAGCGAATAATGGAAAATGTCATCATCCTTCTCCCCTTTCGAAAAATCCAACTCAATTTGCACTGTCACCGCTGGCTGTCGGAAGGAATGAACACGCTTTTGGCGCCGCGCAGAAATTCGCGTACAAACTGTTTATACGGCTCTTTTTCGTAGCCGTCAAAATACGCCATCCCCATCCGAACGGGATCTCCGAAAAAGTAATATTCGTAATGCGTCTGTCGGGCTCCGAACGCGCTCATCGTGAGATCCCAGGCGAGACGGAACAGCTGGACGCGTTCATAGCCGTCCACCGTCGCCCCTTGCATCGCGCGGCGGACGATATCTCCAATTTCTTCATGATGGAAATCGGCTTCAGTCGGAATCGCCATCAACCCCGATGCTCCTAAAATGCGGATGATCTCCGAAAGCCGTGGATAAATGCGCGGATACCAGTTGCGCGCGGCATCGAGCGCGGCAAAATCCGGCGTCATCGTTCCCCAGCGGTCTCGCTTCGCATTGTGCTCAGCCCGGTACAGGTGGCTCTTCATCGTCTCGAGGACGAGCATGATTTCCGCCCCTTTATCTTTCACATGCTGGAATTCGCCGATGCCGATTGCTTCGATCAGACAAAGCGTGACACCGAGCAAAAACTCCGTTTTGACGATGTTTTTCGCCACCACTTGATGGGACATATGAATGACCGCGTTCGTCTCACGGAACGTCCGGTTGCAAATCGATGAATTGCCGCAAACAAACACGCGCTCCCACGGCACAAACACGTTTTCAAACGAAACGATGGCATCGCCCTCTTCAAAGCGGGACGCCAGCGGATGGTCCCACGCACTCCGCCCGTAGTCAAACGCCTCGCGGCAAATGAACTTGACGCCCGGCGTATTGTTCGGAATGGCAAAGGCGAGCGCGTACGGGTCTTCACCAGCTGTCGATTTTTTCACGGTTGATGGAAACACTAAAATTTCGTCCGTAATCCCGCCTTGCGTCGCCAACAGACGGATGCCGCTGACGATGATCCCGTCTTTTCGCCGTTCCACCAAATGGAGCGGCACATCGGCATCGTTTTGTTCATGAAGCGCCTTGGCGCGATTCATTTGCGGATGGATGAGCGTGTGCGTCAAGCTGATGTCGTTTTCACGCGCGTACTCATAGTAGTTTTTCGCGTTTTCGGCAAACATCGGATCATCTTCGGCAAATAGATCATTGGCGACGCCCATGGCCATGACTTCCGCGTTTAAATAATCGGGAGAACGGCCCATCATCCCCGCCGACATACGCGCCCATTCTTGCGTCGCCTCGCGGCGGGCGATGAGCTCGTCAATGGTTGTCGGCTGAATGAACGTCATGCCGACGAACTGCCCGGTTGTCGGCGACCGGTACAACATTTTCTCCGGCTTTTCATATTGCCGGTCGTAAAGCGCCGCCATCGAACGGACGACGTTGCGGAACGCCGGATGAACAGTGACATCCTCAACTTTTTCCCCGTGGATGTACACGCTGCTTTTCGCCCGCTTGAGCCGCTCCATATACTCCTGACCTGTTTTGGCCGGCATTTTCATTCCCCCCGTTTTCACGTATAATAGATAAGGAAGCGCTATCATTCAGAATGTTCAAAATTAATATAACATATGATTTCATATATGAAAAATACAAAAATGATCAACCATCCTATACGAAAAAGATATGGAAGCAAGAGAGGAGTCACGGCCATGATCGATGTGAAGCAGCTGAAATACTTCGTCACGATTGCCGAAGAGGGGCAAATCACCAAAGCGGCGCAAAAGCTTCATATCGCCCAGCCGCCGCTCAGCCAGCAGCTGAAGCAGCTCGAAGAAGAGCTCGGCGTTCCTTTATTTGACCGGAAGGCAAAAAAAATGGAGCTCACCGCACCGGGCAAAGCGTTTTACGAAAAGGCGAAACGGCTGCTCGCCCAGCTGGATGACGCCGTAGCGGAAGTAAAAGAAATCGAAGAGGGAACGGCGGGAACGCTGTCGATCGGCTGCGTCAAATCGTGCTTTTACTATTTGGCCCAAGCCATCCGTCACTTCCATGAACAAGCCCCGAACGTGACCTTTCATCTCCGTGAAGGAGATACATTTTCCATTTGCCAGCTGCTTTACGAGCGGCACATTGACATCGGCATCGTCCGCCTGCCGATCGACTCGGCTGATTACGACGTCATCCGTCTGCCCGGCGAACGTTATGTCGGCGTGCTGCCGGCGCAATGGAAAACCGGCCAAACCGCGTTATGCATGCGCGATTTTGCTGATTGGCCGCTTCTCCTTCTCCACCGGGTGCACGGCGCCGGACAGTACGAGCGGGTCATCGAGGAATGCCGCCGCCATGGTTTTGAACCGAACGTTCTATGCGAATGCCCGGACGCGACCATATTGCTCTCCCTTGTCGCCCAAGGCCTCGGGGCCACCATTGTGCCGCAATCCACTGTAGCCTTGTTTCGCCTCCCCGGCATCAAGGTGCTTGAGATCATCGACTCTTCCATGACAGCGGAAGCCGCCGCCATCCTCGACCGACAACGGTATTTGCCGAAAAGCGCCCGAACATTCCTCGACGTGCTCCAAACCGCTGCGGCCCGCGCCGCCGGCGGACAACATGAAGAAAGATAGCGATTCCTCCAATCGTGGACGCTCAAGTGAAGGGAAAAAACAACATTGGCGTCATCTCTTCGTTGCGCCGCCCTTTTTGTTCAACGACCGGCTTTCCAAAAAAATCAGGCGCCGTTGGGCGCCTCATCACAACCCTGCCGACCGCTGCAGCCGCTTGGCGATTTCGAAAAAATCTTCAGCCGAAATCCCGGGGGCGAATTCTTCCGGCACTTCGTCCAAATCGGGGATCGCCCCCCCTTGGGGCGCTCCTTCGACCACCTCGAGCGGCTGTCCATCGCTTGGATGGGTTCCTTGCCAAATGCGGACGATTTCTTTGTAATAGCGATCGCTGAACGTATAAAGCCGGCGGTGGACGCCTTGATCCTCATACTTTCTCGCCTCGTCGAACACACGGTTATCCAACTTCGGGATCGGCAGCAGTTTCGTCACATCGACCCCCGTAGCCACTTCGATCGCTTTGGCGTACGCCAAAATATGAACGCCCCCGCGCACAAGCAAGTAGCCGATCATCTCGCGGGCGGTAGGATGGTCCGTCATTTCATAGACGCGCATTTTATGCGTGCGCGCTCCGCATTCAAGGAAAAAGTTGTGAAGCAAATCCAAAATCAAGTTGCCGCTGTTGAACACGTACTCCCCCGTCCACGCCTTCCCCATCGAATCGCCGGGAAACGCCGTCTGCGCCGTCGCGATAAAATGATACGTATTGCGCTTGTCTTTCGCATCCTTCATCGGCGCTGCATCCGGATCACCCGGATGGGTGGAGCCGGTCAAGCAAAGGTTGATCGCATTGGACACGAGCTCCACATGGCCAAACTCTTCGGCGGTGATGCTCGCCACCAACTCGTAAAACGGGCGCAGCTTCTTTTTTTGCCGAAAATTGAATGACTGAAACAAATAATTGTTTAACGTCGACATTTCTCCGAAACGGCCGCCAAGCAGCTCCTGGACAGCGGCAGCCGCATTGGGGTCCGCGTACTTGGGCTTCGGCAATTCGATCGCCAGCCGGTCGATCCGCTGAAATACCACGACTCTTTTCCTCCTCTCCATTAATTGCTGAGGCGAACAGACACCACTTGCGCCAAGCGGATGTAATAAACCGCCTGATGCGCCGAGATGACGATATGGTCCGGCTTCACATCCCTCACAGTTCCTTGGATCGAACCGCGGACTGTTTCCACCACCACTTCTTTGCCGTTCAAAGCTTGGAAAGCGTGGTACACATACGGGTCAACCAGGGCAATGAGCTGCGGTGACGAAGCATGGGACGCGTAGGGCTGGTTCATTCTCATTTCCTCCCTTTTGATGCGCTGAAGAAGATTCCCTTTTTATCCATATGCCGCCCCATGCAGAACATGACAAAAAAACCCAACGTCGAGAAAAGAAAGCGGCCTGATGCTCAAGGACATTCAAGCCGCTTCCAAAGATGTTTACGCCGCTAGAAAGCGGCGAATGCTCGGAATCTTTTGCACAACAAAACGATCAAACAGCCAAATTGCGGCGAGCGACAAAGCAAATAACGGCATCACAATTCCTGCAGCGATCATGCCGCCCCACACCGTTTTCGCCGCTTGAGGGTCTTTCACCCGCGCCGGAGCGCCGAAACCGTCTTTCGGCTTGCGCTTGCGCCACATGACAAAGCCGCTGACGCACAAAAACACAAGCCCGAGGCAAAAAACGAGATTGACGAGCTGATTGGCCAGCCCAAACAACCGCCCTTCATGGAACGCGATGCCAATCGTAATCGCTTTGGCCAATGCGCCGTAGTCGGAAAAGCGGACATCGCTCAGCACCCGTCCCGAATATTGGTCAATATGCAAGGTGGCGTTATCCCACGGCTTCGTCTTCGATGTCGCAACGGTAAACACCCCTTTCGGCCCTTGCGGCAGCGAAATCGTGAACGGCTTTTTCACCTTTTTCGCCTCGGCGATCGCATACACGTCATCGAGCGACAACGAAGTCGTGTTGTGTGTATGAACAGAAGGCACCGGCAGTTGCTCGGCCGCCCATGGCACGTCTTGCGCCACGTCTTTGGTGACCACTTTCGATTCCGGCTTCGGTCCGAAGCTGAACGCAAACGGCGGATACCCGGTGTTTGTCGCCGTCGCCACGCGGTTGATCGCTTCCCCCATGACCCCTGTCCACGGCATCCCCGTCACAATGAGCAGCAAAATGCCGATGCTCAACCATATGCCTGTCACTGCATGCCAATCGCGCCAAGCCAACCGTTTTTTCGCCCGCCAGCGCGGCCAAAACGTCCCGAGAACAGAGAATGATTGCCGCGGCCACCAAAGATAGAGGCCCGTGGCCAACAAAATAAAGCCCCAACAAGCCGCCAGCTCTACAAAACGGTTGGCCGCCGTTCCGCCAATCAATAGCTCGCTGTGGATTTTTTTCGCGATTTCCGTCCAATTCTCATCCGCGCGCAGCGCCCCCTGCACTTTGCCGGTATACGGATTGACAAAAGCAAACACCATTTCCCCTTTGTCCATCATCCCGATTTTCACGGTCCGATTCGCTTCTTTCTCAAGCGTCACAGAGACAACGGAATCATGCGGATATTTCTCCTTGACCCGTTCCGTCAGCTCAACGAGAGACAGCCTTTTTTCCCCTACCTTGTCCACCTCGTACAAATGGCCGTACAGAGCCGATTCGATCTGCGGCTTAAACAAATAGACGGCCCCGCTCAACGCCAAAATGATCAGAAACGGCGCAAAGATGATCCCGGCATAGAAATGCCACCTCCAGACCGCCGCATACATCGGCCGCTGTTTGTCCGCCGCCTTCACCGTTTGTTCCACAGTTTTCCCCCCTGCCATGTTTTCATGTTTTTCAGTAGGCAGTATAGAACAAAACTGTGTCCAAACGGTGAGCAATCGGCGAAAATGGTGTGAAATGAAACGGCCGGACAGACCGGTCCGCCTCATCATCCGATCAACCCAAGACGCAGCGCTTTTGCCACCGCTTCCGTCCGATTTTTCGCGTTGAGTTTCCTTAAGGCGCTGGAAATGTAGTCGCGCACCGTAAATTCGCTCAAATAAAGCTGACAGGCCGCTTCCAATGTCGAGGCTCCGTCGGCGAGCAGCTTCAAAATCTCGATTTCTCTTGGCGACAAGGATTCCGCCATCCCTTCCCATTCTTTTTTTGGCGCCTTGATCCATTTCAACAGCAACTCCCCCGCGCTTTGGCCAAATTTCATCAGCGCGGGAAACAGGCGGCGGTCGACCTCAAAGAAACGGCCTGACCCACGATCGAGAACGACGCCTCCAATCATCCGCCCTTCCGTCGGCACATACACCGGAACGATCACCAGTGAGGCCAAACCGAACAAATCCACATACAGGCGCGGAAACTGTTCGCTCGCCCTCGGCACATAAATCGGACGAAAATGGCGAAATTCATGCACTTCCGCTTTCAATTTCCCCACGCTTTCTTTCAACATCGGAATGCTGTCCAATTCCACGCGCAAGCGCTGAATTTGCCCATTGTCCACGCCATGCCCGTGCAGACCGATGGCTGTGCTCTCCTGATTGACAAATTGAAACAGAGCGCAGCGGCTGAAAGGAAGAAAATAGGAAAAACCAAAACAAATATGCGCCGCCGATTCCTCAAACGTCTGCGCCCGCAAAATCCATTCGTTGAACAAAATGACGGCATCTTTCCACAAGGATTCTTTTTTCCACGAGGAATCGCCGCCGATTTTGAATGATTGCTCATTCACTTCATACAACAACCATTCATTCCATTTGAAAAACAAATACCGCACGGCTGGGTGCAGCGCAGCAGCCGCTGACGCATGCGCCTTCAACACTTGATGAACCGTATTTTCCATTAAATTCAGGGAAAATATGATCATCTCCGGATGAAACGCCGCAATGCGTTCGAGATGCCCATTCGCTGGATGTTCGCCCCCGTACGGGAGCAATCTTGCCTGAACGAATGCGCACAGCGTGGAAAACACCTCTTGAACCCGCGCATTCCGCTTGCCAAGCGCTTCGCCGATCCGCTTCCATTCCCGGTTCAATTCCGCCGCATACCTGTGCAAGATGTCGGCCGCTTCATGAAGCAAACGAAGCAAATGATCATTTAATTCCTTCGACATCCCCATCCTCCCCCCGCATCCCCGCTAGTGATCGACTACTTTGATCATCTACTTTCTTAATTCGATCGGTCAATTCCTTCTTTTGCCCGTCACGGTTGTCCAAGAGCACTTAAAAAATCCGACAAACATAGGGATGTGATGGAATGTATAATTGTCATAAAATTTAAACAGATTCACTAAAGCGCTTACAGCGCTGATCATTCAAAAAAAGGGGGAGGAGAAACGCCATGGAAATGGCAACAAAACCGGTCATCATTGGGGGGCGCACGGCGAAAAAGCCGCTGATCGCCGCACTGTTGGGAGGGTTCCTGCTTCTCGGAGCCTTGCTGTCGATCTTCGGGCTGACAGGCGTCGCCTATGCCGTACCAATCAGCGGGGTCGGCGAATTTACCGTTCAATTTGACAAACTGAATGGCAGCGGGTTTAAAATGTACGGCGGCGTGGCGGAAGCAGGCAATGCGCCGCAGACGCCGGTCTTCGTCAATGAAATGGATAAAGCGACGATTCAAGGTCTTCGGATTTCGAAAGACTTCCCGGCCTTGGGCATTCGCGTCGTCATTGTCGCGAGCGAGCCTGTCTCCATTGACGGCCTCGTGCAAAAAGCGACGCAAATCAACGGCAACATCTCCTTCGGCAGCTTGACGATGAAAGAAAGCTATGTCGGCGATACCAGCAACCCAGTCGAGAAAGCGGCCAAAGAATTCACACAAGGAGCCGACAGCATTACGATCGAAAACGGTGATATCAAAACCGTCTACTTATTCCAGCAAAAAGTGTCGCTGCCGGGCATGAAAGTGTACTTTGAAAAACTCAACTAATTTCAGTAAGGATGAGAAACATTGGGCATCATTCGTTCTAGCTGGCAGGCGTTCGGTCGCTGGCGGAAACGCCGCCCATTTTGGGGGGCAACGTTTCTCTTGTTATCAAGCCTTGTGATTTTATGGGTTCCGATGCAGCTATACGAAATTTCTCTCGTTCCCGGAAGCATGGTGTTCGTCGGCTTTTTCCTTGGCGGCATGGTCATGTTGATGGGGATTCTTTCCTACGCCATGCCGCGGCTATCCACCTTGCTCGGCATCATCGGTATGTTCAGTGCCATTCTGTCGATCATGGGCGCCTTGGGCGGCTTCTTAGTCGGCACGATTCTCGGCATCATCGGCGGGGCGCTTTGCATCGCCTGGCGCCCGCAATGGGCCGATCCTGCCGCCCCGCTGGCCCATCATGAAGCCGCTGCGGACAAAGAAGCAACCACCGCCACCTCATGAAAAACCATAAAGCAAAACCGAACGCGGATCGACCGTCCCGTTCGGTTTTGTTTTGTCATCGCCGCCAATAAAGGCACATATAGATGAATGAGATCATCCACTTTCCAGAACAGAAGGAGGACCGCCATGAAACACCTTTCTCCCGAGCGACTGCACGTCACCCAGACCGCTGGAATCACCCAGCTGTCACCAGTGAACGGCCGTCTGTACACCTTAACCCACTCGGACACGACTGGCGCCTTATTTCTCACCGTCTCCCGCGCATTTGTCACTGATCAGCTCACTTCTCAACGCGATGAAGTGCTCGGTGAATGGAAACAAGCCGGGCAACAGCTAGTATTGTTTCTCTATGTATTCATTGGCAACCGGCAAATGGGCCGGCAAGAAAATGCGCGCCGGGCGAACGTATTCAAGAAAGAATTGCCGTTGGCGCTCGAAGCCATTCGCTATGGCGACCGCGCTTTTTTTCACACGTACCCGTTTTGTGATTGGTGCCCGATTTTCATTCATTTCACTTCGGAATACCCGGAGCTCAACCGGACGGAATACTACGGCACCCCGTATTTGTACCGCTGACAACCACTTCAGTGATGGGGCCATGCATCGCCGCGTTTTTGGGCAGCCGACAAATCTCTTTCTGTTTCTCAAAACTGTATAAAAATATCGGGCCAACGGTATGCGCGCATTGTAAGAATTACCCTTAAGCATTGCGCTCAAAGTGAGTGCCACTCTACATTCCCCGCCTCAATCATGATGATGTTCACCCCGTCGGTTACTATTTGAACTTTTTCAAGCGATTGAGTGGCGGAAATAAGCACTACTTCCAATATTTCATCAGCATCAAAGTCTTTAACGCAATCTGTTTCAAAATATGTTACATCTTCAAAAACAACGTACAATGCAAGGTAAAAACGCGGTGCAAAATCCGTGCAAAATTTTTTCGGATTCTATCGATCTCTTTAGGATTCCCCAAAAATGAAAAACGACCGCAAACGCGGTCGCATCAAGGGTTTCACGATTTCGCATCCGAACCGTTCGGATGTTGGAAATGGAGACGGTGGGAGTCGAACCCACGTCCAGAGGCATCGCCACTTAAGCATCTACGAGCGTAGTCGGTATATTTCGCTTCGCCGTCCGTTCCGCCTACCGACAGGCATCCCGGCGGCTAGCCTGGTTCGTCTCTTCCCTCATCCTCAGGCAGCGGATTTGGGCGTAGCCCGCTTCATATGAGCCCCTCGAACGCCACGCGGGCGATGGCGGGAGGAGCTAGCTGCAGCAATTAGGCAGCTAAAGCGTAGTTTTGTTTGCCAGTTATCTTTAGGTGACGTTTTTACGAGGACGTCCCCCTCGGCTCGCCGCTTAAGCTCGACCTACCCCTGTCGAATCCGGATCGTCCCCGCGGTGGCGAAGAAAGATCGGAATAGCGTAAGCGATGGATAACTGGCTGTTGCATTATTTATTATACCATGGCGATGCGCATTTTCAATGGGAATGTTTTCAACCCCGGTGAAAAACGGTCATTTTTGCCAAAGCGATGGAGTTCGCCAGGAAAGAAGAGCCGATGTTTCAATGCTTCTCCACTTGAGAAGATTCGATTGAGAACTGTTTTTCCCATACACCACCGACTCCCTATAAGGCTGGTGAAAAACGGGTTTTGCGCCCAGATCGGCGGCGCTGGACGAGAAAGGCATGTCGATCTGACAAAGTTTCTCTAATAGAA
Organism: Geobacillus thermopakistaniensis; assembly: GCF_000498995.1. Classification (NCBI taxonomy): domain Bacteria; kingdom Bacillati; phylum Bacillota; class Bacilli; order Caryophanales; family Anoxybacillaceae; genus Geobacillus; species Geobacillus thermopakistaniensis. The sequence continues at coordinate 159,299 of NZ_AYSF01000034.1, read as the reverse complement.
AAAGAATTGGGATCTCCCGTTTTTTCTTTGAATCACCAACCCTCTATAGTTTTTGCCGCTCGCGAAACGCCCGCTCGATTTCGCGCTGCGCTTCTCTCCGCTTCATGTCTTCCCGTTTGTCGTATTTTTTCTTCCCTTTGGCCACCCCGAGCTCCACTTTGGCAAAGCCGTTTTTAATGTACAGTTTGAGCGGCACGAGCGTATACCCTTGCTCTTTCGTGTAGCCGATCAGCTTGTTGATTTCGCGGCGGTGCAAAAGGAGCTTTCTCGTCCGCAGCGGATCATGGTTGTAGCGGTTGCCTTGTTCATACGGACTGATATGCATGTTATGGAGAAACACTTCCCCTTTTTCCACTTTGGCGAACGAATCTTTCAAGTTCACCCGGCCGTTGCGGATCGATTTGATTTCCGTCCCTTGCAAAACGAGGCCGGCTTCATACGTTTCTTCGATGAAATAGTCGTGGTGCGCTTTTTTGTTTTGGGCGATCACTTTTCCTTCGCCTTTGGGCATCCGTTTTCCCCCTCCTCATCGTAGCGTTTCTTATTTTACCAAAAACGAAAAAGAAGGAAAAGCCGCCCGTTCGGCTTTTCCTCACCGTTTTTTCTTTTTCTTCTTTTTCGCCTTCGCGCTGCGGTTTGAGCCGCTTTGCGCTTTCGGCTCCGCCTTCGCTTTTCCTTTCTTTTGCTTTTTCCCTTCAATGACGACCGGAGCGGCTTTCGCTTTCGGCGGACGGCGTCCCTTCATGCCGACGACTTCAAAATCGACGATCCGTTCGTCTTTGTTGACGTTGATGACGCGGACGGTGATTTCATCGCCGATGCGGTACATTTTCCCGGTCCGTTCGCCGATCAATGCGTAGTGGCGTTCGTCATAGCGGTAATAGTCGTCCGTTAAGTAGCTGACGTGCACCAAGCCTTCGATCGTGTTCGGCAGCTCAACGAACAAGCCGAAGTTCGTCACCGAGCTGATAATGCCGTCAAACTCCATCCCGATTTTGTCTTCCATAAACTCGGTTTTCTTCAGATCGTCCGTCTCCCGCTCCGCCTCAACGGCGCGCCGCTCCATATCGGAAGCGTGTTCGGCAATTTCAGGCAACTTTTCCGCCCATTTTTGCTGGGTGTCAAGATCCATCTGGCCGTTGATGAGATACGTCCGGATCAACCGATGGACGATCAAATCCGGGTAGCGGCGGATCGGCGACGTAAAATGGGTGTAAAACTCAGTCGACAGGCCGTAATGGCCGAGGCTCTCGGCGTCATAGCGCGCCTGCTTCATCGACCGAAGCATGACGGTCGAGATCACCATTTCTTCCGGCTCGCCGCGCACCGCTTCGAGAATTTGTTGCAAAGCGCGCGGATGGATTTGGTTGCCCGTTCCTTTCACGACATAGCCGAAGTTCGTGATGAACTCTAAAAAGCGCTGCAGTTTTTCCGGTTTCGGATCCTCGTGAACACGGTAAATAAATGGCACGTTCAACCAATGGAAATGCTCAGCCACCGTTTCGTTCGCCGCCAGCATAAACTCTTCAATCAACCGCTCAGCGACCGACCGCTCTCGCAAGACGACATCGTACGGCTTGCCGTTTTCATCGACAAGCACCTTCGCCTCCTTAAAATCAAAATCAATCGCCCCGCGCTTCATCCGCTTCGCCCGCAAAATGTCGGCAAGCTCAGCCATCAGCTCAAACATCGGCACAAGCGGCGCATATTTTTCCCGCAAGATTTCGTCTTTGTCAACGAGAATTTTATTGACATCGGAATACGTCATCCGTTCCGCCGTGCGGATGACGCTTGGGAAAATTTCATGGCGGACGACTTCTCCTTGCGGGGTGATTTCCATTTCGCACGAGAGCGTCAGCCGATCGACTTTCGGGTTGAGCGAGCAAATGCCGTTCGACAGCCGATGCGGGATCATCGGGATGACGCGGTCAACCAAATAAACGCTCGTGCCGCGTTCATACGCCTCGCGGTCAATAGGCGAGCCTTCCTCAACATAGTAGCTGACATCGGCGATATGAACGCCGAGCTTATAGTTGCCGTTTTCAAGCTTTGTCACGGTGACGGCATCGTCCAAATCCTTCGCATCTTCCCCGTCGATCGTGACGATCATCTCGCCGCGCAAATCGCGGCGCCCTTCCAAGTCTTTCTCCGTAATGACATCCGGCACCCGGTTGGCGTGCTCGATCACGTCTTCTGGAAATTGAAGCGGAAGGCCGTATTTATAGATGATCGCCAAAATGTCGACGCCCGGGTCGTTTTTATGGCCGAGAATTCGCACGACTTCCCCTTCAGCGCTCATTCGTCCTTCCGGGTACGAGGTGAGCCGGGCGACGACTTTATGCCCTTCGACCGCGCCGTTCGCCGCGTTTTTCGGAATGAAAATGTCATTGACGATCCGTTTGTCATCGGGGATGACAAAGCCGAAATATTTGCTTTCCGTGTACGTGCCGACGACTTCTTTCACCCCGCGCTCCAAAATGCGGACGATCGTTCCTTCGCGGCGCGCCCCGGATGAATCGGCTTGGACGCGCACAAGCACCGTGTCGCCATGCATGGCGTTTTTCAGTTCGGACGGCGGGATGAAAATATCATCCAGTCCCGGCTCCTCCGATGTGACAAACGCGAATCCTTTCGGGTGGCCAATCACCTTGCCGCGCACGAGATTCATCCGCTCGGGCACGCCGTAGCGGTTGCTGCGCGTCCGGACGACAAGACCTTCCTCTTCCATGGCGACAAGCGTTTTGACAAACGTTTTAAACTCCTCAGCATCCGCAATCCCAAACGCTTCCTCCAGTTCCTCAACGGTCAGCGGTTTGTACGCCTCATCGCGCATAAACGTTAAAATGCGTTCGGCCAACACATGATCCATTGGCCATCCCCTCCTTTCTCCATTACCAATCTAACGATTCAAGAAATGCACAAATATCTTCATGCAGCTGATCTTTTTCTTGATCAAGCGTAATCACATGGCCTGATTGCTCATACCATTTGATTTGTTTGACCGGCGATTCAATTTCGTTATAAATGATGTTCGCGCTGTCTGGATTGATCATCTCATCATGGCGCGCTTGGACGACGAACGTCGGTGCATAAACCAAATCAAGGTGGGCGCGCACATCGGCAATGAGTTCTTGCAAGGCTTTCAACGTCTTCATCGGCGTTTGTTTGAACCGTTCCATTTCCTGTTCGATTTGTTCCTCTGATTTCCCTTCCCGCTTTTTATACTCGCGCGCATACTCGAGCACACCTTCGTACATCGTTTCTTCGCTTTTGATGTACATCGGCGCGCACATCGTCACAATGCCTTGTATAGGTACAGTGTAGCCTAATTTGAGAGAAAATACGCCTCCAAGCGACAATCCAGCCACGGCAATTTTTTCGTAGCCTTTGTTTTTCAAAAACTGATAGCCGTTCATGACGTCTTGCCACCAATCATCCGGTCCGGTGTGGACAAGCTCTTCCGGCGGCACGCCATGCCCTTTGTAAATCGGAGCGTGGCACGTATACCCTTTCGATTCCAAGAATCGCCCAAGCATCCGAACGTCGGCGGAATTGCCGGTAAACCCATGCAAAAGCAGCACCGCCCGCTCCCCGGCTTCAAAGAAAAACGGCTTCGGCGGAACAATTTTCATCATAGGTTCTCCTTCCTCTCTGGTGTGAAATAGAAAGGGCAGCCCTTCATTCTATGGACCGCCCCATGTTTGACTTATGATGGCTGTACGTACGTAACCAGGATCGTCAATACGAAAAACAAAATGGCCAATATGACCGTCACGCGCTGAAACACCGCATCGAGCCCACGGGCTTTCTGCTTCCCGAACAATTGCTCGGCGCCGCCGGTGATCGCCCCCGACAGCCCGGCGCTGCGGCCCGACTGCAGCAAGACAACCGCGATCAGCGCGATCGACACAATGACAAGCAGCGTCACAAGCAAGGCATGCATGCCTGACACCTCCAACGACCGACGTTGCAATAATTTCACTATACCATAGATCGCCGTTGGCGGCAACTGGCGGGACTGTCTCAACACGACGAAAGGCACAAATTCACTTTTTTGTGAAACATTAGATTGGAAAGCCCGTCATCTAAAAATTTTAAAAAAATACAAGCCAGAAGATGCTCAAATGGAGGAAATCGATGAAATCATTGACGAATGCCTGGCAAAAATCGCAACGTATCTGACCTGATCTGATCGGCCTGGAGGCAACGGAAGAATGGAACGGTGTTGAAGGAAAGACTGCGTTTCCTGTCTTTGCAAGACAGCTGAATCGGAGGGCGGGGGCCAAAAAAATTCCCTGCCTCTACCCCTTTGCATAGATGGGGGAACGTTTCATCCTCCATCTGCTTGACGCTCCATGCCTCGGGCGCGGTATGATCATTGTCGTCCGCAGCCGAAATACGTTACAATAGAAAGCAAATCGGCAACGACTGGAGGGACTTCAATGGCAAGACCAGACGAACGAGTCATCATCGCGATTGACGGCTATCAATTCAAACGGGCGCGGGAGGCGAAGAAAGGAAAAATTTTCGTCACCTCGCCGATCGGGGCGAACTTTACGTTTGACGTCAACGTCATGCGCAAGCTCATCGAGGCCATCGACCGCGACCCGGCGCTGGCGGAGCAGTTCGGGCTTCCTTCTCAGGGGGCGAACGAATAACAAAGGAACGGCGGTTGGCCGTTCCTTTTTCCTTATGCGCGCGTCATCCACGCCGCACGCTCGCAGCCAAACGGATCATCTTCGACATGGCTGGCGGCTGAAAAGACAAACACCGGTTTGCGCTCGCTCGTATAGATCGGCCACTTCTCTGGCAAATGCGCGCCGTTCGGGTCGCCGGTGCGGGCGAACGAAAGCCAGGCATAATGCATTTCGTTGGCGATCGCCTCGCGCTCCGGCCGATTGCCGACGAAATTCGCGACGCCCGGCTGATGGAGATTGTGAAACACAAACGGCAGCTCGAGCGCGTGGCATGCTTTCAGCTGTCCGCCGAACACCGGCGTCTCATAATCAAACCGGTACATGTACACATCCGCTCCGTGGGCCGCTTGGGCGTCCGCTGTCCGCAGCATCCCCTCGACAAAAACACGGTACGTCATGATGCGCAGCCACGTTTGCCAGTCGGGCGCCGACGGCTCCGCCGTCTCTGCATAATAGCGAATCGCCGCCTCCGGCACGGGCCCGACTTCACGGTTGATCCGGTCAAGCAGTTCTTTTTCGCCAAGCTTTGTCCACGATGGATCCGTCAAGGTAAACAGGTTGTACTCGTCTTTCGTGACGCCGATGAGAATCGGAATGCCGCTGGCCGCCCCATCGCAGAGCGCTTCGATCGGATGGCGGCGCAATACGCGGCCGTCCACCACCGGACCGTACATGATTCCTGGGCCGAGCGACAGCGCCGACCGCAGCAGCTCCTCGGCGGGAATCGACAAGAGCCGGCCGCGGTCGCCTAGACGAACGCCGGCGCGCTCGAGAATACGCTCGGTCATCGCCATGGCTGTCTCCGGTGAACGAAGGAGAAGCGCTCCCGAACCGCTTTGCAAAATGGCGCGCCGAAACAGCCCGCTGGCCTCCGGAAGCGACAACAGCACGCCGACGCTCGCCGCTCCGGCCGATTCACCGAAAATCGTGATGTTGTCCGGATCGCCGCCAAACGCCTCAATGTTCTCCTTCACCCAGCGCAACGCCGCCACTTGATCCAAAATGCCGAGATTCCCGGCTTGCGCGTACGCTTCGCCAAACAAATCCCCCAGATGCAAAAAGCCAAACACGTTCATTCGGTAGTTGATCGTCACGACAACGACATCGCCGTGTTTCGCGAACGCCGTCCCGTCATACCACGGCGAAGAACCCGAACCGAACAAAAAGGCGCCGCCATGAATCCAAAACAACACCGGGCGCTTCTTCCCATCCGCCGCCGGCGACCAAATGTTCAAGTACAGCCCGTCTTCGCTTGGCGCCTCGCTCATCCGCCCGAGCAATCCGCTGAAAATCGGATCCGACGGCTGCATGACAACCGGCCCAAACGATGTGGCCTCACGCACCCCATCCCACGCATCGGGCGGTTCCGGCGGCAAAAAACGGCGTTCACCGACCGGCGCTTTCGCATACGGAATTCCTTTCCAAACGAAAACGCTTTCATTCGTCCCCCCGCGCAACCGTCCATACCGCGTCTCGACAATCATTTGTTCCATCCCCATCCCCTTAATATTCTGATGATTCAAAAATATTATAAACGAACAAACCACCTCCGTCCATTGCTTTGTCCTATGCGGGACAATGTCAGCTCATTTGAATAGGAAAGGGAACAGCACCTAAAGATTTCTTACTTTCCAGGCCAAATTGGGCGATGATGAGCCCTATCATACTAAGCATCGATGGTTTCGTTCCAGGCGTGTTGATTAACCAATAATATCCATAAAAAGCATAGAAAAAAGAGCACCTTTCCTGTAGAATGTAAGTAACGACGCAAACAAACCTAGGAGGCGCTCTCTGTGCACAAGCATACCACACTCCCAAATTTGATGCAAAAAATTGTTTCTGATGAGGATCGGATTTTACTTGTCAATTCGGAACAAAACAATGTCGTTCCAAAAAGCGCCATCGCGTCGTGATCTTTCAGGATGCGAACGAGCATGACATCCGTGTGGTCACGAACCTCTTGAAGGCATCGGCGGAAAAGATTGCCGAGATGTATTAAGCGCGTCATCATAAAACGACTATTTACGATCCCATCTGATGAAGAGGCGCAGCTTTCCTGAATGCGTCAAGACGTCTTGATCACCGCCAGCCATTCGATTCTCTTTTCGCCTCCGTCAAAACGACAGGCGCCCCCTCCGTTGGGGACGCCTGTTCCCGTTATTTTTTCAAATTGTAAAACGAGCGGATGCCTTGGTAAATGGCCGTGTGGCCGAGTTCATCTTCAATGCGGAGCAGCTGGTTGTATTTCGCGACGCGGTCGGTGCGCGACGGCGCGCCCGTTTTGATTTGGCCGGCGTTGGTGGCGACGGCGATGTCCGCGATCGTGCTGTCTTCCGTTTCGCCGGAACGGTGCGAGACGACGGCGGTGTAGCCGGCGCGTTTCGCCATTTCGATGGCGTCAAACGTTTCGGTGAGCGTGCCGATTTGGTTCACTTTGATCAAAATCGAGTTGCCGACGCCTTTTTCAATGCCTTCGGCCAGTTTTTTCGTGTTTGTGACAAACAAGTCGTCGCCGACAAGCTGGACTTTTTTGCCGAGCCGCTCGGTCAGCAGTTTATGGCCTTCCCAGTCGTTTTCATCGAGCCCGTCTTCGATCGAGATGATCGGATATTTCGATACAAGCTCTTCATACCAAGCGACCATTTCTTCCGACGTTTTCACAACGCCTTCGCCTTCAAGATGATATTTGCCGTCTTCTTTGTTGTACAGCTCGGACGACGCGACGTCCATCGCGAGCATCACTTGTTCGCCCGGTTTGTAGCCGGCTTTTTCGATCGCTTCGATGATCGTTTGCAGCGCTTCTTCGTTCGATTTCAAGTTCGGGGCGAAGCCTCCTTCATCGCCGACGGCGGTGTTGTAGCCTTTCGCTTTCAGCACCGCTTTTAAACTGTGGAAAATTTCCGCCCCCATGCGCAGCGCTTCGCGGAAGCTTTCCGCGCCGACCGGCATGATCATAAATTCTTGAATGTCGACGTTGTTGTCCGCATGCGCGCCGCCGTTTAAAATGTTCATCATCGGCACCGGCAGCGTTTTGGCGTTAAAGCCGCCTAAGTATTGGTACAGCGGCAGGCCAAGCTCGTCCGCTGCCGCGCGGGCCACGGCGAGCGAGACGCCCAAAATGGCGTTGGCGCCAAGCTTGCTTTTGTTTTCCGTGCCGTCTAATTCAATCAGCTTCCGGTCGATCGCCACTTGGTCGGCGACCTCCAGGCCGATGATTTCCGGCGCGATGATTTCGTTGACGTTTTCGACCGCTTTTAACACCCCTTTGCCGAGGTAGCGGTTTTTATCGCCGTCGCGCAGTTCGACCGCTTCATATTCCCCGGTCGAGGCGCCGCTCGGCACCAAGGCGCGGCCGAAGCCGCCGTCTTCTGTGTACACTTCCACTTCCACCGTCGGGTTGCCGCGCGAATCGAGCACTTCGCGAGCGTAGACATCGATAATGGCAGACATGGGAACACACTCCTTTTCGTATCGTTTTCTCAAGATCATCGTTATTTGACAATCAACGATTTCCCCGTCATTTCTTTCGGCTGCGGCAAGCCGAGCAAATCGAGCATCGTCGGCGCCAAATCGCCTAAGATGCCGCCGTCTCTAAGCTTGATGCCTTTTTTCGTCACGATGACCGGCACCGGATTCGTCGTATGAGCCGTTTGCGGCTTGCCGTCCGGCGTCAATACTTCATCGGCGTTGCCGTGGTCGGCGGTGATGATGGCGATGCCGCCTTTGGCCAAAATGGCATCGACGACTTTGCCGAGGCATTCGTCCACTGCCTCCACCGCCTTGATCGTCGGTTCGAGCTTGCCCGAATGGCCGACCATATCCGGGTTGGCGTAGTTCAAAATGATCGCATCGTACTTATCGGCTTCAATTTCCTTGAGCAGCGCATCGGTCACTTCATAGGCGCTCATTTCCGGCTTCAAGTCATACGTCGGCACTTTCGGCGAGTTGATCAAAATCCGGTCTTCGCCTGGAAATTTCTCTTCGCGGCCGCCGCTCATAAAAAACGTCACGTGCGGATATTTTTCGGTCTCGGCGATGCGCAGTTGGCGCAGTCCGTGCTGCGACAGCACTTCCCCAAGCGTGTTGTCAAGGTTCGTCGGCTTGAACGCCACGTACCCTTTCACCGTTTCGCTGAAATGGGTCAAGCAGACAAAGAACAAATGCTTCGGATGTTTCGGGCCGCGGTCAAACTCGCGGAAATCTTCGTTCGTAAACGTGTTTGAAATTTGGATCGCCCGGTCAGGGCGGAAATTATAGAAGATAATCGCGTCATTGTCTTGAATCGTCGCCACCGGCCGGCCGTCTTCGCGGACGATGACCGACGGCAGGACGAATTCGTCGTAAATGCCGTGTTTGTACGAGTCCTCGATGCATTCGAGCGGATCGCGGTACGTCGGCCCTTCCCCGTACACCATCGCCCGATACGCCTTTTCGACGCGGTCCCACCGCTTGTCGCGGTCCATCGAGTAGTAGCGGCCCGATAACGTCGCGATTTCGCCGACGCCATATTCCTTGATTTTTTCCTGCAGTTCTTTGATGTATTGCGGCGCTGTTTGCGGGCCGACGTCGCGGCCGTCCAAAAAGCCGTGGATGTACACACGCTTCACGCCTTCTTTCGCCGCCAAGCGCAAGAGGGCGTACAAATGGTGAATATGGCTGTGCACCCCGCCGTCGGAAAGCAAGCCGAACAAATGCAAGCTTGTCCCATGTTGTTTCACATGGTTCATCGCCGCCAAAAACGTTTCATTCCGGTCAAACTCGCCTTCGCGAATGGCAATGTTGACCCGCGTTAAGCTTTGGTACACAATGCGCCCGGCGCCGATGTTCAAGTGTCCGACTTCCGAGTTGCCCATCTGCCCTTCCGGAAGCCCGACCGCCTCGCCGCACGCCTTGAGCGTTGTGTGCGGGTATTCGTTCCAATAGCGGTCAAAGTTCGGTTTGTTCGCCTGAGCGACCGCATTGCCGTACGTTTCGTCGCGCAGCGCAAATCCGTCTAAAATGATGAGCGCAACCGGTTGTTTACTCATGGCGGCCCGCCTCCACCAATTGCAAGAATGAAGCCGGCTCGAGGCTCGCCCCGCCGACTAAGGCGCCGTCGATCTGTTCTTGCGCCAAGAAGTCGCGGATGTTGTCCGGTTTGACGCTGCCGCCGTATTGGATGCGGATCGCTTCCGCCGCCTCCGGGCCAAACAGGCGCGAAACAACCGAACGGATATGGCCGCAGACGCTGTTGGCGTCTTCCGGTGTTGATGATTTGCCCGTCCCGATCGCCCAAATCGGCTCGTAAGCGATGACCGCTTGCTTCACTTGTTCCGGCGTCAAGCCGGCGAGCGCTTTTTCCACTTGCGAGGCGACAACGGCGTTCGTCTGCCCCGCTTCCCGCTCCTCAAGCGATTCGCCGCAGCAAATAATCGGTATAAGCCCGCGGGTGAAGGCGGCCAACACTTTTTTGTTCACGGTCTCATCTGTTTCGGCGAACATTTGCCGGCGCTCCGAATGGCCGAGGATGACGTACGTGACGCCGAGGTCTTTCAGCATGACCGGGCTCACTTCGCCTGTGTACGCCCCTTGATCGGCAAAGTGCATCGTTTGCGCCCCGATTTTTAAATCCGTGCCGTCTGCCGCTTGCACCAACCGATCCAAAAAGAGAAACGGCGCGCAAACGACGGAATCGACTTCGTCGGCCGGCGGCACGTGCCCTTTTACGTTCTCGACAAATTGAACGGCTTCCGCCAATGTTTTATGCATTTTCCAGTTGCCTGCAATGATGCGTTTTCTCATCGTTCACCCTTCCTTTCAATGGGCGGCGTCAGCCGCCATGCGCCAAATCCGGCGCCGTGGGTCATTTGTCTTCGAGCGCGACGACACCCGGCAGCTGTTTTCCTTCCATAAACTCGAGCGAAGCGCCGCCGCCGGTGGAGATATGATCCATTTTGTCGGCCAAGCCGAATTTCTCAACCGCCGCCGCCGAATCCCCGCCGCCGATGACCGAATAGGTGTCGAGCGCTTCCGCCAGTGCTTCGGCGATCGCTTTTGTCCCATGGGCGAACGCTTCCATTTCAAAGACGCCCATCGGGCCGTTCCAGACAACGAGCTTCGATTGACGAATGACATCGCGGTATAATTCGCGCGTTTTCGGGCCGATGTCAAGCGCCTCCCAATCGCTCGGAATGGCGTCGATGGCGACGACTTTCGTGTTGGCGTCGTTCGCAAACCGGTCGGCGACGACCACGTCCACCGGCATATAAAAACGGACGCCTTTTTCTTTCGCCTTTTCCATAAACGATTTGGCGAGTTCGATTTTGTCCTCCTCAAGCAGCGACTTGCCGACGTCATGGCCGAGCGCTTTGACGAACGTATACGCCAGTCCGCCGCCGATGATCAAGTTGTCGACTTTTTCAAGCAAATTGTCGATGACGCCGATTTTGTCTTTCACTTTCGCGCCGCCGATGATCGCCGTAAACGGGCGGTCCGGATTCGAGAGCGCTTTGCCGAGCACTTCGAGTTCTTTTTCCATCAAAAACCCGGCCACCGCAGGCAAGTAATGGGCGATGCCTTCCGTCGACGCATGAGCGCGGTGGGCGGCGCCGAACGCATCGTTGACATACAGATCCGCGAGCTCCGCAAACGCTTTGGCCAGCTCTGGATCGTTTTTCTCTTCGCCAGGGTAAAAACGGACGTTCTCAAGCAAGAGCACGTCGCCTTCGTTCAAACGGTCGACCGCCGTTTTCACCTCATCGCCGACCGCTTCATTCGTTTTGGCGACCGGCCGTTCAAGCAGCTCGCCGAGCCGCTTCGCAACGGCATCCAAACGCAATTCTTCGACCACTTTTCCTTTCGGGCGGCCGAGGTGGCTCGCCAAAATGACTTTCGCCCCGTGCTCGATCAAATAGCGGATCGTCGGGAGTGCGGCGCGAATGCGCGTGTCATCGGTGATGGCGCCTTGCTCCATCGGAACGTTGAAATCGACGCGGCAAAAGACGCGCTTTCCCCTCACCTCAACGTCGCGGATCGTCTTCTTGTTCATCGTTCGTGCCCCCTTTTGGCTGCAGTTTGGACAAAGGAAAAGGAGTGGGGATCATTTCCCCGCTCCCCTCCATTTCCCTATTATAGACTTGAACGGATGGAAAACTCAACGCCAAGCTGGTTTTACAGCCCTTTCGAGGCGATGTAGGCGGCCAAGTCGACGACGCGGTGCGAATAGCCCGTTTCGTTGTCATACCACGAAACGACTTTCACCATTTTGCCTTCAATGACCATTGTCGACAACGCGTCGATCGTCGACGAAGCGGTGCTGCCGTTGTAGTCGCGCGACACGAGCGGTTCTTCGCTGTAGGCCAAAATGCCTTTCAGCTCGCCTTCCGCTGCTGCTTTCAACGCGGCATTCACTTCTTCGACCGTCACTTCTTTTTCCAATTCCGCCACCAAGTCGACAACTGATACGTTCGGCGTCGGCACACGCATTGCCATGCCGTTCAATTTGCCTTTCAATTCCGGCAAGACAAGCGCAACAGCTTTCGCCGCCCCGGTCGTCGTCGGAATGATCGATTCCGCGGCCGCGCGAGCCCGGCGCAAATCTTTATGCGGCAAGTCCAAAATTTGTTGGTCGTTCGTGTACGAGTGAACGGTCGTCATCATGCCGCGGACGATGCCGAATTTTTCATGCAGCACTTTGGCAAACGGCGCCAAGCAGTTCGTCGTGCACGAAGCGTTCGAGATGACATGATGGGCTTTCGGATCGTATTTGTCTTGGTTGACGCCCATGACGATCGTAATATCCTCGTCTTTCGCCGGTGCGGAAATGATCACTTTTTTCGCACCCGCTTCCAAATGTTTGGCGGCGTCTTCGCGTTTCGTGAAGCGGCCGGTCGACTCAACGACGATGTCAACGCCGATCTCGCCCCACGCCAAGTTCGCCGGATCGCGTTCCGCCTTGACGATGATTTCTTTGCCGTTGACGACCAAGTTGTTGCCGTTCACCGACACTTCGGCATCCAGACGGCCATGGACGGAGTCGTACTTCAACAAATGAGCAAGCGTATTCGCATCGGTTAAATCGTTCACCGCCACCACTTCAATGTCCGGGTTTTTCAATGCCGCGCGGAAGACGTTGCGTCCGATGCGGCCAAATCCGTTGATTCCCACTTTGACTGCCATCTTATTTTCCTCCTTGCGATTGGATTGTATCAGCAAGGGAGATTACTCCCCTACGAACGCTTTTGCGGCTCCTTCGTCCGTCACCAATAGCGAGTGCGGCGCCCGTTTCATGTACGCGCGAATGGCTTTCGCCTTCGACGCCCCTCCGGCGACGGCGATGACATGCTCGACATGCGGGAGGTGTTCAAGTTGAATGCCGACTGTTTTCACTTTATGGACGACGTCGCCGTACTCGTTGAAATAGTAGCCGAACGCCTCGGCGACCGCATGGCGGGCGATGATGTTCTCCATCTCTACAGGCGGCGTCTTCCGCCGCTTGGCCATCGTCACCGCTTCACCGATGCCATGGACGACCATGCGGCATGATTGGATGAGCTCAAGCACTTCTTTCACCGCCGGCTCTTCGACAAGCGACGCGTACGCTTCATCGCTCAGCTGGTCAGGCACGTGCAGCAACCGATAGCGGCCCATCGCTTTTTCCGCCATTTTCGCACAAATCGTGTTCGCCTGATTCTCGACATCTTCGCCAAGGCCGCCGCGCGCCGGCACGAACAACACATCGCGAAGCTTCGAATCCGGCGTCATCATCTCCGCGACCGCCGCCATCGTCGTTCCGCCGGCCACGGCGACGATGTCCCCGGGCTCAAGCAGCTCCTTCATGCAGGCGACACACGCTCTACCCATTTCTTTTTTTACCCAAGGGGAACGGTCGCTATCCCCGGCAACGACAATCACCCGCGGAATGCCGAGCTGTTCCTGCAGCGCGGCTTCCAGCTCTTTGAGTCCGAGCGCTTCCCGCATCAAATCATTGAGCGTATGAAGGAGCGCCTGGCCTTCCTCCGTCAACCGCATGCCCGACACATCGGCGGAAAGCAAGTTTTGTCCTTTCAAAAATTCTGTTTCCGACCGGAGCACCCGCTCACTCATGCCGAGGCTCGCCGCCAGCGCCCGCCGCCCGATCGGCGCCATAAGCGAAATGGAGTGCAAAATTTGATATCGTTTTTGCATAACGTCAAGCAAGTCAGGCAATAATTTTTTTTGTGCCTCCAATAACGGCTGCATGGATCCTTTCTCCTCGATTGAATATAGGGACATCTTATGTCCCGGTATGACATATTATGTCCCGCAGTGCCATAAAAAATTCCTCCCGCGCCATTTTCATTATAGCAGGAGGACGATAGCCGTTCAACTGTTTTGCGCCCGCCGCAACCGTTTTCTCACCGCTTCTTTTTCAATCGCTCCCCAGCCGATTTCTTCGCCATCCAATTCCACAACCGGGATCATCAGCTGATATTTTTCCAGCAGTTCATCATCTTTGTAAATATCAATTTCTTCCAGCGTAAACGAATAGTCCGCCCGCAGCTCCGTCAAAACGGCTTTCGCTTTGTCGCAGAGCGGGCAATTCGTTTTCGTATACAATCGGATATGCATTCATTTCTTCCTCTCTTTCTACAGCAGTTGCCGTTTCGATTGGCCGCCCGTTACGGCAGGCCGATATATTGCCTCCGCTTTGCCGAAGACGGGATGCGCAGCTGCTCGCGGTATTTGGCGACCGTGCGGCGCGAAATGGCGATGCCGTGCCGATCGCGAAGCAAATCAGCAAGCTGTTGGTCAGACAGCGGCGCCCGCCGATCTTCCTCGGAAATAAGGGCCTCAATGATCGCTTTCACGCGGGCGGACGATGCCGCTTCATCCCCTGCGGCCGTCGCGGCGTTTGAAAAGAAACGGCGCAACTCCACGGTGCCAAACGGCGTTTGCACATATTTATGCCGGACCGCGCGGCTCACCGTCGATTCATGAACGCCGAGCTCCTCGGCCACCTCGCGCATCGTCATCGGCTTGAGCGCCGAAAGCCCAAACTCCAAACACGAGCGCTGGCGGTCGATGATGACGGCCGTCAAATGGAGAAGCGTCTGTTTCCGTTGCTCCAAACTTTTCGCGAGCCATGTAAACTGCCGATATTTTTCTTTGATAAACTGTTCGGCATGCCGGTCGCCGGATGCAGCGATGCGCCGCTCGTAATCCCGATTCCATCCGAGCTCCGGATGGATGTCATCATTATAGGCGGCCATCCAGTCCCCTTCCGCCCCGCGGACGACGATGACATCCGGCACGACCAAAGGCGGTGTTTCGCTCGAATAGTGAATGCCTGGCCGCGGCTCGAGTGTGCGAATGAGCTCGAAGACGCGTTGCAGTTCTCCAAGGCTGACGCCAAGCTGCTTGGCCAGCGTTTTCCACGACTTTTCCGCAAAGGGGACAAAATGGTAGCGGACGATCATCTCCGCCAGCTCGTCGCGCTCAGGAAGACGTTCCAGTTGCAGCAAGAGGCATTCCGCCAAATCGCGGGCGCCGACTCCCGGCGGGTCGAGCGACTGCACAAGGCGCAGCCCCCGTTCCATCTCTTGTTCCGATGCGGAAAACCGCGCCGCCAGCTCGGCAAGCGGCACGCGCAAATAGCCATCCTCATCGAGCGAGGCAATGAGATAACGGACGATGCGCTCTTCCCGATCGGCCAGCTTCAACGCAGGCAGCTGAGAAAGCAAATGGCCAACAAGTGTCTCTGCGCGGGCGCCAATGTTCTCGAGCCATTGCTTTTGGTCTCTTTCTGTCCGGCTTGGCCGTTGCCGCACCCGGGTGCGGCGAATTTCCAAAAACGGGTTTTCCAGCGACTGTTCATATAAAAACGCTTCCAAATCCACTGCGGAATATTGCAACAGTTCAATCGCCTGCACAAGTTCCTTTGTCAGCGACAACTGCAGCCGCTGCTCTTGCCATAACTCCGCCCTCATCGTCACGCCTCCCTTTCTTTTATTGTACACAACGGGAGCGGGAGGGGGTAGGAGAAATTTTTGACGGCGGAAAGCGGCCTTGGCGACCGCCCGAACCGGCGCCTGTTCAGACGAAAAAACCCAATGCCCCGCCCGAGCCCTTGATTTGGGAACCCTCTCGAGGAAAGCGGCGCGTCCGCTGCTGATCTAAAAGAAAAACAGCCGCCTAGGCGGCTGTTTTGCCTCGGCAGGATTACAACCATATACCAAGTATATGTTTTTTAACCTAAGGGTCTTTATTCCTTCCCATTTCCTCCTCACCGCCCCGCGCACTCGTTTATACGTATCGCGCCGGACCCCATGATCTCCATCCAGTCGCCCCAGGTCATTCCGTCCTTTTTCTTCATGTGGTTTAGCTTTTGTTATCGTTCAATACCTCGTGCAACTTCTACACGTGTATCACCTCACCTACAGCGCCGCCCAATCGGGTGACGCAACGGAAGGAGGATTCGGTTTGCACCTTTCACTTATTAGTGGCATTTACACGACAAAAAACAAAAAACTGTAGTCTGGATGAAGAAAGAGCGCTTCCAGATACTCCGTGGCGCCATACGCTTTGTCTGCGGACAAAGTCCGAATTGTGATCGACGGTTGGCGAAACCGAATCGAAGCCAGCTGCTCCAAACTCGTTTCCTGTTCCGCCATATTGTCACTACTCTGCAAACGTACTCGCATATTTTAGATGAGATGGAACAAAAAGAATCCCGGCAGGTCGATCTCGCGATGGCGGAACTGGATCGTACCAAATAGCCGTGCAAAATTCGTACAAAATTTTTTCGGATTCTATCGGTTTTTTCGGGATTCCCAAAAAATGAAAAACGACCGCAAACGCGGTCGTATCAAGGGATTTGGGAATCTCAATCCGAACTTGTCGGATCGTTGGAACGCCCTCGGCAGGATTCGAACCCACGCTAAGAGAACCGGAATCTCTCGTGCTATCCACTACACTACGAGGGCATGGAAGTTCATGATTTCTCTATTTCGTTCCGTCGCATGTTTTATTATAGCAGGATCGTGCAAAAATGCAAGGGGAAAATGCAATAAAAAAACAGGAAAAATTAGGCCTTTGTTCCTTCCACATCAATGCCACCGCCACAGGCAACTGGTTAAAAAAATAAAAAAGCGGTTATGATGAAAAGAGGGATGTTCCCGCTAGCCGCGAATATGTTATAAAGAATGGGGAAGGTCGTTTTGTTTGACCTTCATTGACCATTCGTGTATGATTAAGGCGTACATATTGATCCATTAGGATGGAAAAGGAGGCGTTTTTGATGTATTTGATTCCGACTGTCATCGAACAGACGAACCGCGGGGAGCGGGCGTACGACATTTATTCGCGCTTATTGAAAGACCGAATCGTGTTCCTTGGCAGCCCGATCGACGACCAAGTGGCCAACTCGATCGTGTCGCAGCTGTTGTTTTTGGCGGCGGAAGACCCGGACAAAGATATTTCCTTGTACATCAACAGCCCGGGCGGCTCGATCACAGCTGGCCTGGCGATTTACGACACGATGCAGTTCATCAAACCGGACGTATCGACAATTTGCATCGGCATGGCCGCTTCCATGGGGGCGTTTTTGCTTGCCGCCGGTGCGAAAGGGAAACGGTTCGCCTTGCCAAACAGTGAAATCATGATCCACCAACCGCTCGGCGGCGCCCAAGGGCAAGCGACGGAAATCGAAATCGCAGCGAAGCGCATTTTGTTCTTGCGCGACAAATTGAACCGCATTTTATCGGAAAACACCGGCCAGCCGATCGAAGTGATCGAGCGCGATACGGACCGCGACAACTTTATGACCGCGCAAAAAGCAATGGAATACGGCATCATTGACCGCGTGCTGACGCGCGCTGATGAAAAATAAGGCATGCACACGTTGGCAGAACCGCTATAGAGCTGCGCCTGCACCGACATTGACGAAAAAAGGCTGCTTCCGACAAAAACGGAGCAGCCTTTTCCATTCCTTTCCCCGCCAGCCCCACACGCTGCTTTACTTTTCCTTTTGCACATAGGCGGCGAGCTTTTCGATCGCTTCTTGCTCATCCGGACCGTCGGCAATGAGCGTGATCACCGCTCCATGGCCGATGGCGAGGCTCATCAAGCCCATAATGCTTTTCGCGTTGACCCGTTTTCCGTCTTTTTCCAAAAACACATCAGCGGAAAAACGGTTCGCTTCTTGGACGAACAACGCCGCCGGGCGCGCCTGCAGCCCGGTTTTTAATTTCACTTCCACTTGTTTTTCCACCATTCTCCATCTCCCCTTTACAGCGATTTATGGAAATCGACCGGCTTTCCAGCCCGCAGCCGCTCCGCGATCTCATCAATTTTGCGCAGCCGGTGGTTGATGCCGGATTTGCTGATTTTTCCACCGGCAACCATCTCCCCGAGCTCTTTCAGCGTCACGTCTTGATGCTCGATGCGAAGTTTCGCGATTTCCCGCAGCTTGGCCGGCAGTGAATCAAGGCCGATCGTCTCGTCGATGTAGCGGATGTTCTCCACCTGGCGAAGCGCAGCGCCGATCGTTTTGTTCAAATTGGCGGTTTCGCAATTGACAAGCCGGTTGACCGAGTTGCGCATATCGCGGACGATGCGAATGTCCTCAAAGCGGAGCAGCGCTTGATGGGCGCCGATGATGTTCAAAAACTCGGCGATTTTTTCCGCCTCTTTTAAATACGTAATAAACCCCTTTTTCCGTTCCAACGTTTTCGCATTTAAAAAAAAGTGGCTGTTCATCAATTCGCATAACGCCCGGTTATGCTCCTCATACAGCGAAAAAATCTCCAAATGGTAGGACGACGTCTCCGGGTTGTTGACCGAACCGCCGGCCAAAAACGCGCCGCGCAAATACGAGCGCTTGCAGCATTTTTTCTTGACGAGCTCCGGGGAAATGTCATGGATGAGCGAAAAATCGCCGTTGACAATGTGAAGTTCACGAAGCAAAGAAGCCGCACCGTCGGTCACGCGGACGATGTAGACGTTGTTTTTTTTCAAGCGCATTTTCTTGCGGACAAACAGCTCGACGGCGACATCGTAGCCCTTTTTCAATAACGTATAAATGCGCCGAGCGATCGCCGCATTTTCCGTCTGGACATCGATGGCCATTCGCCCGCCGGAAAACGACAGTGAACCGTTCATGCGCAAAAGCGCCGACAGCTCCGCGCGCAAGCAGCAAGGCTTCACCTCTAAATGGGTCAATTCCTTTTTCGTTTCCGATGCAAAAGACACGATCGCTCCACCTCCATTCGTTCCCCGCATCCGGCCGGTTGGAGGTGCCTGACTTTCGGCGCGGCCATCGGGAGCATCACCGCCCATAATGGCGCTTTGCGGCCTACTCGGGTCCCGCCTTTAACGGTGAGGGAGAAGCCCGAGAAGAAGGGCGGCGACTTTCGCCGTATTATGGCGAATGACCCCATCCTCGTACGTGACAATATCGTCGCGGATGACTTGCAACGAAAGCCCGCTGCTGTCGTCACGCACCGGCTCGGCCCGCTCCGCCTCGTAGCGGCGGCGGATCGCTTCCGGGATCGCTCCGCTGTTGATGATCACCGCGTCCAAAAACGGGCCGCCAAGATGAGCATGAAGCGCCTCCACATGGTCGCTCACCGTATAGTGCGGCGTCTCGCCGGCCTGAGTCATAATGTTGCATATATATACTTTTTTCGCCTTCGCCTTGCATACTTCCTGCCCGATTTTCGGCACGAGCAAATTCGGCAAGATGCTTGTGTATAGGCTGCCCGGCCCGATGACAATCAAATCGGCGCGGCGGATGGCATCAACCGTCTCCGGCAGCGGCTCAATGTCTTCCGGCGTTAAAAACACCCTCTTAATTTTTTTTCCCGCACTCGGGATTTTTGACTCGCCAGAGATGATGGAACCGTCTTCCATCTCCGCGTGCAAAACGACGCTCTTGTTCGCTGCCGGCAGCACCTGGCCGCGCACGTTCAACACTTTGCTCATCTCACGGATCGCTTTCACAAAGTCGCCGGTGATCGATGTGAGCGCCGCCAAAATCAAATTGCCGAGCGAATGGCCGGATAAGCCGTTGCCGTTTTGAAAACGGTGCTGGAACAGCTCGACAATGAGCGGTTCGACGTCAGACAGCGCGGCCAATACGTTGCGGACATCCCCGGGCGGCGGAATGTGCAGCTCATCGCGCAGCCGCCCGGAACTCCCTCCATCATCGGCGACGGTGACAATGGCGGTCAAATCCAATTCATGCTGCTTCAGCCCCCTCAGCAGGACGGGAAGCCCGGTGCCGCCGCCGATGACGACCAGTTTCGCTGCTCGTTCGTTTCTCATCGGTGTATGTCCTTTCTCCTCTCCATGTCCCGGTGCGAGACAACCGTTTTATAATCATCTGAAAAATGGCGGGCGATATATTCTGCGAGCGCCACCGAACGGTGCTGCCCGCCCGTGCAGCCGATGGCGATCACCAGCTGGCTTTTTCCTTCGCGCTGGTAATACGGCAGCATAAACGACAACAAGTCAATGAGCTTTTCCAAAAACTTTTGCGTTTCCCCCCACTTGAGCACGTAGGACGATACGTCGTCATCCAACCCGGTTTTCGGACGCATATGTTCAATGTAATGCGGGTTCGGCAAAAAGCGAACGTCAAACACCAAATCTGCATCAATTGGAATGCCGTACTTAAACCCAAACGACATGACGTTGATAGTAAACCCGGATTGAGCGTGCGATGAGAACTGGCGGATGATTTTCTCCCGCAGCTCGCGCGGCTTGAGCCCCGTCGTATCGTAAATGATCTGCGCCCGCCCTTTCAGTTCTTCGAGCAGCTTCCGCTCCAAACGGATTCCTTCAAGCGGGGGCTCGTTCGGCGCAAGCGGATGCGTCCGCCGCGTTTCTTTGTAGCGGGCCACCAACGTCGAATCTTGGGCGTCCAAGAACAACACCTGTGGGATGACCCACGCTTGCTCAGCCAGCTCATCGAGCGCGGCGAACAAATGATCGAAAAAGTCGCGGCTGCGCAAATCCATGACAAGGGCGACTTTGTTCATTTTATTCCCGGATTCTTTGACGAGCTCCAAAAATTTCGGCAGCAGCGTCGGCGGCAAGTTGTCAATACAAAAAAAGCCGAGGTCTTCGAAGCTTTGAATCGCCACCGTCTTTCCCGCGCCGGACATACCGGTGATGATGACGAGCTGAATCGGCTGCAGCGCCCCGTTTTGTCCCATCTCCGCCCCTCCTCTCCATCAGCTCGGATCGAGCCGATATGAAAGCAGCTCGAATTCCTCTGTATAGACAAACACCCCGTACATGACCCCTTTGCCTTTCAAGGCGTAATCCAAAATATGATAGTCTCCAGGGGCCATCGGCAGCGTCGAAAGCGTCTCCACCTGATGCCAAGCAAGCGTCCCTTCTTCGGAAGACGGCACGTTTTCACCAATGAAGTCGTCGGCGAAAAACGTAAACATCATCCACTCCGACACCGTTTCATTCCCATTTTTCATCACGATCGTAAAGACGCCTTTCAGCTCTGGATTTTTCAAATAAATGCCCGTCTCTTCCCGGTATTCACGAATGCATGCTTCACGCACCGTCTCGCCGGGCTCCATTTTCCCGCCCGGAGCGACCCACCAGCCGCGCCTCGGCTTTTGCAAAAGCAGCACTTGGCCGTCTTTATATAATACGCAGTTTGTCACCCGTTGCAATTCGTTCACCCCAACCATCCGCAAACACGCACATAATCATCTTTATTTTACCATAAATAGTTAGGCCGCTCCACCTTCAAACCGCTGGAAACCGTCCGCTTCCCGTCTGCAAAAACCTCGGGGGCCCAACATTCCGCTTCCAGCCGAAAGACGCCATCCCCCGCCGTTTCGAGCGGGGCGGCAGGATGCAAGCGCGCAGGCAAAGAAAAAAGAGACGCGGACAAACGCCCGCGCCGAATCAAGGATCTATATAAAAGGGGGTCAATTACTTACTTATAGCATACGACAAATGTGTTGCGCCCGTGTTACATCTGGGTTAAATAACCATTACGATTTGATTGCGATTTGGTTACCGGATCAGCTGACCCCTTGCTTATTGAGCTTTTCTTTCAGTTCCTCAACGTAATGCTGGGCGCTTTGCGCGGCGATGCTGCCGTCGCCGGTAGCCGTCACGATCTGCCGGAGCGTTTTTTCCCGCACATCACCGGCGGCGAAAATGCCCGGCACTTTCGTCTCCATCTTTTCGTTCGTGACGATATAGCCGTTTTCATTCGTGATGCCAAGATTGGCAAACGGCTTCGAGAGCGGCACCATCCCGATGTAAATGAAAACGCCGTCGCACGGAAATTCGCGTTCCTCGCCCGTTTGCGTATGCACAAGCGTCACGCTGCCGACTTTTCCGTCCTTTTCGTTGATTTGTTTCACCGTATGGTTCCAGATGAAATCAATTTTTTCATTGGCGAACGCCCGGTCTTGCAAAATTTTTTGCGCCCGCAGCTTGTCGCGGCGGTGAACGATCGTCACTTTATTGGCAAACCGCGTCAAATAAACGCCCTCTTCGACCGCCGAGTCGCCCCCACCCACGACGACCAAATCTTTTCCTTTGAAAAACGCACCGTCGCACACCGCACAGTACGAAACGCCGCGGCCGCCGAGCTCCGCTTCACCCGGTACACCGAGTTTTTTATATTCCGCTCCGGTGGCGATGATGACCGCGCGGGCCTTGTACTCTTTATCGCCGACAATGACCGTTTTGTACGCCTCGCCGTCGATGATTTCTTTCACATCGCCGTATGCGTACTCCGCGCCGAATTTTTTCGCATGCTCAAACATTTTCGCCGCCAATTCCGGGCCTAAAATCGTTTCAAAGCCGGGATAGTTCTCGACTTCCTCAGTGTTGACCATCTGCCCGCCCGGAACGCCGCGCTCGATCATCAGCGTCGACAAATTGGCGCGCGATGTATAGACAGCCGCCGTCAGCCCAGCCGGCCCGGCTCCGGCAATAATGACATCGTAAATTTTTTCGTCTGCCACACCGTCCACTCCCTCGCTTGAGAATCATTCCATTTTCATCGTATAGAAGTCGATTCGCCCTGTCTATTGATTTGCTCATGTATAGAGCCGGCGCGCTTTTTGCACGTATTTTTGCACCGTCGACGCCGACACGCCGTATTTGGCCGCCATCTCTCTTTGCGTCACACGCTCTCCTTGCTGTCGGCGCCACATGTATTCGATCGCCGCCGCCCACGCGGCTCCGTTCGCAAATGGCTCGCGATCAGCCGACGGATGGACGGCCATCGCGAAGGCGAAGCGGCAGAGCGCTTCCTTTTCCTCATTATGCGCCGAAAGCGCATCGACCATGCGGCCGATGTTCGCCACCCAAGCGGACGGGCCGTCGGTTAAGCCGAACAAAAAGCAGTCGATAAACGGGCGCAGACGGGGATCAGACGGCAAGAGGCGGCATACCGCAAGCGACATCGATGGCTCTTTCGCCTGCGGCGAGCGGCTGAACAAGTACAATCCGTACAGACGGTCGGCCAGCTCGTCGCCCTCCAGCCAAGCCATCAAGCGGATAAGCGCCTCATCCACCGGCGCTGAAACGGCCCACGGCTCCTCACCCCGTTTTTCGGGATGGAGGGTGGCAAGCACCTCCCACATTTGCCGAGCGAGCGGCTCATGGCCAGTATAGTAGGCAGCGCAAGCGAGCCAATAATAAAATGGCCCATCACCGCCAAAGCCTTGTTTATACAAACGGTGCAGCCAACGGAACGCCAAATCGAACCGCCCAACAAGCGCGAATGTCGCCCCGAGCTTGTATTGATGCTCGCGAAAAAACGGATACAAACCGGCCAGCGTCTCGCAAAGCGCGGCCGCCTGTTCTTCCTCACGCAAGTAATAGGCGAAGACAAGCGCGTTGCAAAGCGCATGCAAATTGCCGGGATCGCGTTTGAGCACTTCACGCACTTTCTGTTTCGCTTTGTCGACATCGCCGCTGTAAAAATAAGCAAGCGCCAAATTGTTATGCGCCGACCAAACGTCCGGATAGCGCGCGACGAGCGCTTCAAGCGCTTCAATCGCTTCCGCAAACCGCTCCTCCTCAAGCAAACGGCGAGCCCGATCCTCCAGCACCATCAGCTGCTCCTCTTCTTCCGTCCATTCCGAGCCATCGAGCCGAAGCAGCTCAAGCAAGTCAGCAGCATCGTCGGCAAACTCTCCGGCCGGCTCATGCGCCAAATAACGTTCCGCGTATTGCCTTGCTTCACGAAACAAGCCGAGGCAGGCGAAATTGTTCGCCAAAAAATACAAACAGTCGTACATCGTTTCGTCCAAATCATGGATAATTTTGAACAGCCATTGATTGGAAAATTGATATTCACCAAGCTCCGACAGCACAAGGGCAAGCTGCAAGGCGAATGAGGCGTCGCGCTCATCCAAACGGACGGCGCGCTCAAAATATTTCCTCGCCTTTTCCAAATCGCCTCGGTCGTATGCTTTCATTCCTTTTTTAAAAAAGTAATCTCCGCTTTGGATGAACGGTACAATCGTCGCTTTTCGTGATGATCGCTTCAGTTGTTTTCCCATTCTGTCCTCCGTCGTCCGTAAAATTCGTCGAACAACAGTATACCATATCGGCGGCGAAAACAAGCAAGAAACTTTAGGAATGCGGTTTTTCCGTGCAAAAAAGGAACGCCGGCGCGATGGCAGACGTTCCTTTTTCTCACCTAACCATCTTGTTATTTTTTGTCGCCCGCTTCCACCTTTTGCGCGTGCCGCTCGGCAAGCGTCGCAAGCACCGCGTCAAGCGGCAGCTTTTGTTCGCGCAACAGTACAAGCAAATGGTACAACAAGTCGGCCGCTTCCCATTTCAATTCGTCATGGCTCCGGTTTTTCGCCGCGATGATGACTTCCGCCGCTTCTTCGCCGACTTTCTTCAAAATTTTATCGACGCCTTTTTCAAACAAGTACGTCGTGTACGACCCTTCCGGCCGTTCGGCGTCGCGCTGGGCGATGATTTGTTCAAGCTCATGCAAAATCGCGAACCGGTCGGCCGCCGGCGTGCGCGCCGCGCCGTCCAGCGAGCGGGAAAAACAGGAATACGACCCGGTATGGCAAGCCGGGCCGGCCGGCTCGACGAGAACGAGCAGGGCGTCGGCGTCGCAGTCGTAGCGGATGTCGACAACGCGCTGCACGTTTCCAGATGTCGCCCCTTTATGCCATAGTTCTTGGCGCGAGCGGCTGTAAAACCATGTTTCTCCGGTCTCCAGCGTTTTTTTAAGCGACTCTTTGTTCATATAGGCAAGCGTGAGCACTTCCTTGCTTTGCGCATCTTGGACGATGGCAGGTACAAGCCCTTTTTCATCAAAGCGAATGTCCGCCGTCATCGCACGTTCACCCCTTTTTCTTTCAAGTACGCTTTCACTTGTCCGACTGACGTTTCTTTGTAATGGAAAATCGATGCCGCGAGCGCCGCGTCTGCTTTCCCTTTTTCGAACGCTTCGAGGAAATGCTCCGCCTTGCCGGCGCCGCCCGAGGCGATGACCGGAACCGGGACCGCTTCGCTCACCCGCCGCGTCAACTCAATATCAAAACCGTTTTTGCCGCCGTCCGCGTCCATGCTCGTCAGCAAAATCTCCCCGGCGCCAAGACGGACCGCTTCCTGCGCCCAAGCGACGACTTCCCAGTTCGTGGCGTTGCGGCCGCCGTGCGTATAGACGCGCCATGAACCAAGCGTTTCATCGTATTTCGCGTCAATGGCGACGACGATGCATTGCGAGCCGAAAAAGTCCGCCCCTTCGGTGATCAAGGTCGGATGGAGCACCGCGGCGGTGTTGAGCGACACTTTGTCGGCCCCGGCGCGAAGCATCCGCTTCATATCCTCAAGCGAGTGGATGCCGCCGCCGACCGTAAACGGAATCGCTAGCTGGGCGGCGACGCGCTCGACGACATCGACCATCGTTTTCCGCCCTTCATGGGAAGCGGAAATGTCCAAAAACACGAGCTCGTCCGCCCCTTGCTCATCGTACGCCTTCGCGAGCTCCACCGGATCGCCGGCATCGCGCAGCTGGACAAATTGCACTCCTTTGACGACGCGCCCGTCTTTCACATCGAGGCACGGGATGATGCGCTTCGTGATCATCGCTCGTTCACCGCCTTGAGCGCTTCCGCGAGCGTAAACTGATTCGTATAAAGCGCCTTGCCGACGATCGCGCCGCCGATGCCTTGTCCAGCATATTGGCAGAGCGCGCGCAAATCGTCAAGCGAGCTGACGCCGCCAGAAGCGATCACTTCTTTTCCCGTCGCCTCGGCCAACCGGACCGCGGCGGCGATGTTCGGGCCCGACAGCGTGCCATCGGTCGCAATATCGGTGAAAATAAACGTCTCCGCCCCCGCCTCAGCGAGCATCCGCCCGAGCTCTTCCGCCTTGACGTTCGACGTCGCAAGCCACCCTTCCGTCGCCACGAAGCCGTCGCGGGCGTCAATGCCAATCACGATGCGGCGGCCGTATTTTTGGAGCATCTTTTTCACAAACGGCGGGTCGGAAATGGCCGCACTTCCTAAAATGACGCGGGCGACCCCATTTTCTAAATAATGCACGATATCCTCTTCCGTCCGGATGCCGCCGCCCACTTGCACATGGACGGAAAGACGACGGGCCGCTTCAATGACAAACCGGTCGTTGACGCGGCGCCCTTCTTTCGCTCCGTCCAAATCGACCATATGAATCCACTCCGCCCCTTGAGCGGCGAATTGCTCGGCCATCGCGACCGGCGAATCGCCGTACACCGTTTCTTTGTTGTAATCGCCTTGCAGCAGGCGGACGCACTTGCCGCCGCGCATATCGACCGCCGGATAAATCGTAAACGCCGCCATCAGCCGTTCCCCCTTCCCGTGGCGATGCCGACATAATTGTTCAAGATGCTCATGCCGACCGCACCGCTTTTTTCCGGATGAAACTGTGTGCCAAACACACAGCCGCGCCCGACGACCGCCGGAACATCAACGTCATATTCACTGCTCGCGAGCACGACGTCCTCATCCCCTGGAATGACATAATACGAATGGACAAAATAGACATGCCCTTCCTCGACGCCACGAAGGAGCGGCGACGGACGATGAAAGCGGAGCCGGTTCCAGCCCATGTGCGGCACTTTGTATGGCTCGCCGGTTTTCGTGACGCCCGGAAAACGGACGACGCGGCCGCGAAGCAAGCCAAGCCCTTTTGTCGGCCCGTTTTCTTCGCTTTCGTCAAACAACAGCTGCATCCCTAAACAAATGCCGAGCAGCGGCGTGCCGTTTTCAACCGCCGAACGGATGAAAGCAGCTAGGCCTGTCTCATTTAAAATGTGCATCGCATCGCGAAACGAGCCGACACCGGGCAAAATCAGCCCGCGCGCCTGCTCGAGCTCCTCTTTGTCGCCGCTTAGGACATACGGACAGCCGAGCCGCTCGAGCGCTTTGCTGACGCTGTATAAGTTGCCCATGC
The DNA here is from genome assembly GCF_000498995.1 of Geobacillus thermopakistaniensis. Taxonomy (NCBI): domain Bacteria; kingdom Bacillati; phylum Bacillota; class Bacilli; order Caryophanales; family Anoxybacillaceae; genus Geobacillus; species Geobacillus thermopakistaniensis. Next base: position 132,186 of record NZ_AYSF01000034.1, on the reverse strand, counting down.
CATAGTCGATGATCCCGATCATCGTCATCCCATTCCTTTCTTCCCTGATCCATGCCCATCCCCTTGTTCAATGAACAACGGTATGGCGGCATGCTTTTTTACGGCGCTCCTTCCATGTGCAAACCTCTCCTTGGCATCCGGTCGCCTTTCCTGCATCCATGGAGCTTTTCCCGCAGGAAGCGCTGCCTCGATCCGACCGCCTTTCCTGCGCCTGCGGAACTCTTTCCCCACGGGGGGCGCCCCACTCCATCGGCTACAGCATCCCTTTTGTCGACGGAACGCCTTTGACGCGCGGGTCGATCATCGTTGCTTCATCGAGCGCCCGCCCGAGCGCCTTAAACACCGCTTCGACCATATGGTGCGTATTGCGCCCGTAATGGACGATGACATGCAAGTTCATCCGCGCTTCAAGCGCCAGTTTCCATAAAAACTCATGCACGAGTTCGACATCAAACGCGCCGACTTTCGCTGCCGGAAACTCGCCGCGAAACTCAAAATGCGGGCGATTGCTCAAGTCGATCACAACTTGCGCCAAGGCGTCATCCATCGGCACAAACGCGTTGCCGTACCGCTTGATTCCTTTTTTGTCGCCAAGCGCTTCCTTGATCGCCTGCCCGAGGCAAATGCCGATGTCTTCCGTCGTATGGTGGTCGTCAATATGCGTGTCGCCTTTGGCCTCAATGTGCAAATCGAACTGGCCGTGCTTGGCGAACAAATCGAGCATATGGGTTAAAAACGGCACGCCCGTTTCCAGTTCCGCCTTCCCTTCGCCATCCAACGAAAGCGATAACTGAATGCTCGTCTCGTTCGTCGTTCTTGCGATCATCGCTTCCCTTGCCATCATTCATTCCCCTTTCTCGAGCCGCACCTCAATGGCGCGCGCGTGCGCCTCCAGCCCCTCGAGGCGGGCAAAGGCGGCGATTTTGTCGCCATGTTGTTTCAATGCGGTTTCACTGTAAACAATCACGCTTGATTTTTTCACAAACTCGTCAACGCTCAAGCCGCTTGAGAATCTGGCCGTGCCGTTGGTTGGCAGCACGTGGTTCGGCCCGGCGAAATAGTCGCCGACCGGCTCGGAGCTGAAGCGGCCGAAAAACATCGCTCCCGCATGGCGGAGCCGGCCGAAAAGCGCGAGCGGTTCTGCCGTCATCACTTCCAAATGCTCCGGCGCCAGTTCGTTCACGACATCCACCGCTTCCTCAAGCGTCTCGGTGACGTAAATGGCGCCGTAGTTCTCGAGCGCCGCTTGGGCAATGTCGCGGCGCGGCAGCGTTTCCAGCTGCCGTTCGACTTCGCTCGCCACCGCCAGCGCCAATTTCATCGACGGCGTCACCAAAATGGCCGACGCCCGCACGTCATGCTCGGCTTGCGACAACAAATCCGCCGCAATCTCATCCGGTCGGGCCGTTTCATCCGCCAGCACGACAATTTCGCTCGGCCCCGCGATCATGTCGATCGCCACATGCCCGAACACTTCCCGCTTCGCCAATGCCACATAAATATTGCCCGGCCCGAAAATTTTGTCAACCGGCCGGATCGTTTCCGTCCCGTAAGCAAGCGCGGCGATCGCCTGCGCGCCGCCGACTTTGTAAATTTCCGTCACGCCGAGTTCATAGGCGGCGGCCAGCACCCCAGCCGGGAGCGTGCCGTCTTTGTTTGGCGGCGAGGTGATGACAATCCGTTTCACCCCCGCCACTTGTGCGGGAATAACGTTCATCAGCACAGACGACGGATAAGCGGCCGTCCCGCCTGGCACGTACAACCCGACCGCATCGAGCGGCGTCACCTTTTGTCCGAGAATTGTGCCGTCTTCTTTCGTCATCCACCATGATTCGCGCTTTTGCCGTTTGTGGTAGTCGCGAATGTTGGCCGCCGCTTGGCGAATGATCTCCAGCATCTCCGCGTCCATCGCCGCATGCGCGCGCTTCATTTCCTCTTCCGTCACCTTGAGCGAATCCAGCTTGACGCCGTCAAACCGTTCCGTATATTCTTTCAGCGCCGCATCGCCGCGGTCGCGCACATTGGCGATGATATCAAGCACCGCGCGCCGCTGCTCCTCCGTTCCGCTTTCAATCGTGCGCCGCAGCGAGACGCCGCCTCGGATCCGTTCGATTTTCATCGTTCGCTCCCCTTTCTGTGACGTCCATCGGTTTTCGTCCATTGGCAATCTGTATCGATGCAATTTGAAGCTTTACCATTTGCAGCTTTTACCGAGTATTTGATCGACTGTCGGGCGACCGAACAACGCCGCTTAAAGACCCATATATGGGTCTGTGAAGCAGGCGGTTGTTCGATCCTCNCGTCCATTGGCAATCTGTATCGATGCAATTTGAAGCTTTACCATTTGCAGCTTTTACCGAGTATTTGATCGACTGTCGGGCGACCGAACAACGCCGCTTAAAGACCCATATATGGGTCTGTGAAGCAGGCGGTTGTTCGATCCTCCGTCAGTCGAAAATGGACAAACCGCTTTTCCGTCAAGGATATGTTAAAGTTCTTCGTTGCATCTATATGCTATTTTCCAACGGCGTTGTCAACGCCGCTCCGCCATTCCCGAATCTCCACCAACCCATTCTTCGGAAACCGCCCATTTCCGCTCTGTCACACCTTTTTTCCTACGGCTGGGGAATGACCGCCGCCAATCGGTCGACCAACCGTTCAATGTCCCCGCCGTTTAGCCGGTAGCTCGCCGGGTTGACAATCAGGCGCGACGTCACCTCGGCGATCCGTTCAAGTTCGACAAGCCCGTTTTCTCTGAGCGTCCGCCCCGTGGAAACGATGTCCACGATCCGGTCGGCAAGGCCGATCAGCGGGGCGAGTTCAATGGATCCGTTCAGGCGGATGATTTCGACTTGCTCGCCTTGCTCGCGAAAATACGTTGACGCGATGTTCGGGTATTTCGTCGCCACCCTTGGTGCGATTTCGTTCATCTTGGCGCCGGGCAGCCCGGCGACCGCCAAATGGCAGCGGCTGATGTGCAAATCGAGCAGTTCGTACACATCCCGTTCTTCTTCCATCAGCACGTCCTTGCCGGCAATGCCCAAATCCGCGACCCCATGCTCGACATAGGTGACGACATCCATCGGTTTCGCCAAAATAAAGCGCATGTTTTCCTCTGGCACATCAATGACGAGCTTGCGCGACTCGGTAAATTCCGGCGGCAGCGCATAATCCGCCCGCCGCAGCAACTCGACCGCCTCTTCAAAAATGCGCCCTTTTGGCATGGCAATCGTCAGCATCATTCTTCCTCCTTGCTCCTCATCATGTCAAATGCGGCGCTGGGCCTCGAGTACACCGCATGCTCTCCACCGCCATGGGCAGCCTTTCCCGTCCGTTCTTCGCATCCGCTCTGTCCCGCCAATCGCTGCCGTTTTCAACAGCGTCGATGACCAACCGGCGGCGCCTTCTCTGTTATGTTCACTGCCCATCGCGCCCGCTGCGGCCAAGCAAATACACGATCGACCGGTAGCGCTGGCTGTAGGCGTCAATATCACGAATGCCGGCAATGTGCTGCAAGACGACGCGCTTGCCTTCCGCCCGTTTCGCTTCGGCCAATTCCACCGCTTCCGCCAGCCGCTCTTGGCTGAACACGATGCACTCGATGTCATCGCGCACATCCGTTTCCCCAATCGCCTCAATCAACCGATCGACGCGCAACCCAAACCCCGTCGCCGGCGCCGGGCGCGAGAACTTCGCCAATAAATCATCATACCGCCCGCCGTTGCCGATCGGGAATCCCACTTGCTCGGCGTACACTTCAAACAAAATGCCAGTGTAATAGCTCATATGGCTGACAAGCGCCATATCGAGCTTCACCGCCTCGGCCACTCCATACGTCCGAAGCACCGCCATGAGCACCGCCAGCTCATCAGCCGCCCGCCGCCCCTTCTCGCTTGTGACGAGCGTTTTCGCCTGTTCAATCACGTCCGTTCCACCGCGCAAGGAAAGAAGATCCAACAGCCGCTTTTGATCGATCGACGAAAGCGGCCACGACTTCACATGTTCACGGTAGCCGACGTAATTTTTCTCATATAAAAAACGGCGCAATACACTCGCCCGCTCCTCATTCCCTAAAATCTCCAAAAACAGCGCATTGACATAACCGATATGGCCGACCGCCACCGAAAACCGCCCGAGTCCCGTCCGCTTCAGCAGGGCGACCATTAAACTGATCACCTCGGCGTCGGCCGTCACCGTGCCGTCGCCGATCAACTCCACACCGATCTGTTCAAACTCCGCCGGCCGCCCGCCTTCGCGCTGCTGGGCGCGGAACACATTGGCGTTGTACGCCAGCCGGAGCGGATTGCCGTCGTCATACAACCGCGACGCCGCCACCCGGGCGATCGGCGCCGTCATATCGGGCCGCAATACGAGCGTATGCCCTTGCTGATCGAGGAGCTTAAACAGCCGATGATCGGCAATCGCCGACGCCGCCCCGACCGTTTCATAATACTCAAGCGTCGGCGTTTCGATAAACTCGTACCCCCAGCGCTCAATTTCTTCCGCCATCACCGAACGCACTTGTTTTTTCAACTCATATAAAAACGGCAGCGTATCGCGCATGCCTAACGGTTTTTCAAACATGAACAGCTTTTTTGCCATGTCCCCACGCCCTTTATCGAGATGCTTTAGTTTGCTAATATGGTAGAGAAGTGAAGTTATTAGTAGTTTACTCCTTTGCGGCCACAGCGTCAAGGGGGGGAATGCTTTATAAATAACAAAACGGACAAGATCGCTTCAAAAAAGGAAGCGCTTGTCCATTTCGTTCCATGTCGCATAGGCGATTATCCACAATAATGGAATAAATACCTAAAAAAGTAGAGTACTTATTTATATACATGCAACGAAAAAGTTTAACATATCATTGACGGAAAAGTCGCTTATCCACTTTTCGACTGGCGGTGACCGAACAATCACCCGCTTCGCAGCCCCATACATGGTTCCGGAAGCGGCATTGTTCGCTCGCCCGACAGTCGATCCAATCGCTCTGTAAAAACTACAAATGTTAAAGATTCAAATTGCACCTATATAGAAAACCTACGCCCGTCAGACGATCTTCATCAGTCGCATTATAAATGTTTTTTGTGTTCCAATCTTTTTATCACTTTTTCTGGAAATCTTCATTTTTCCAAACAAAACCTCGCCCCCATTCAATTGGAAGGCGGTTCATTTTTCGGCTCCGTTTTATCGCCTTGCTTNATTTTCGGCCGACTTTTGCGCGGTCGCCGATCACCACACCAGGCAAAATGGTCGAGTTCGCGCCGATCATCACCTCATCGCCGATCACCACATCGCCGAGGCGGTATTCGTCAACCAAATATTCGTGAGCGAGAATCGTCGTGTTGTAGCCGATGACGCAGTTGCGGCCGATGCGGATTTTTTCAGGGAAGAGAATATCTGGCATGACCATAAAGGCGAGCGCCGTTTGTTCGCCGATTTTCATGCCGAGAAACGTGCGGTACAGCCAGTTTTTCAGCGGCAAAAACGGCGTGTAGCGCCCGATTTGAATGATGATGACGTTTTTCAGCACTTTCCAAAACGATACGGTGCGGTACAATTGCCAGAGCGAGTTCGCCCCGTGGACAGGGTATTTTGTCGTTCGTCTCACTGGGAGGACGTTTCCTCCTTCCGTTCGTTGATGCCGACAATGGCCAGCAAATCGCTCATTTTTTCCAGCATATAGTCCGGTTCATATTGTTCCAAATAGCCGCGGCCTTTAATCGCCCAAGCGACGCCGGCCGTTTTGACGCCGGCGTTTTTGCCGGCCAAAATGTCGTGGTAGTTGTCGCCGACCATCAGCGCTTCGTCCGATTTCGACTGAAGCGCCTCAAGCGCCTTATGAATCGGTTCGGGATCCGGTTTGGGGCGGCTGACGTCATCAAGGCCGATGACGCACGAGAAAAACGGTTCCAACCGCGTTTTTCTTAACCCCATCAGGGCGGTGTCGTGCATTTTCGTCGTCACGACGCCGAGGCGGAAGCCATGGCGGTGCAGCGTTTCGATCGTCTCATACACGGTGTCAAACTCGCGGATCAGTTCGTCATGGCGGGCATGGTTGAAGGTGCGATACGTCTTCACCATCTCCTCGGCCCGTTCCGGATCGAGCGAGCTGAACGTCTCATACAGCGACGGGCCGATGAACGGCAAGACGTCCTCACGCCCGTAGCGGCCCGGATAATACTTCTCCAGCGTATGCAAAAACGACTGGATGATCAGCTCATTCGTATCAATCAACGTTCCGTCAAGGTCAAATAAAATCGTGCGAATCGTCATGATGCGGCTTCCTTTCTCATCGGGTGTTCAAAACGGCGCCAAAGGAACGCCACCGCCATCGTCAACAGCACAGCCGTAACGAGGCGAATGACCAACAACGGCCAGACCGGGATGCCGAGCGGAACGAAAATGAGCGTGTCTTCGACAACCGCATGGCAAGAAACGAGAAAAATAAACGCCAACGTCAAATCGCGCTTCGAGACGCCGTCTTCTTTCGCCGCCTGAATCATCACCCCCGCCCCATAAGCGAGGCCGAACACAAAACCGGCGGCAAGGGTGAGCGATGTGTTCGCGCTCATGCCGAGCATCTTGGTCGCTGGCGCCATCCAGCGCGAAAACGTCTCAATCCAGTGGCGTTCTTTCAACACTTGAATGATCGTCATCAATGGAATGACAATCGCAACCAGCTGGACGATGCCGGTCGCCGCTTTTTTCAGCGCCGCCAAGATGATCTCTCCCCAGCCGGACGGCGAGGCGGCTTCAGGCGAGACAAACCCATATTGAGCGAGTTCCTGCCCCCCATCCCATAGATGGGCGATCAACAAACCGGAGACAACGGCCAAGCCAATGCGCACGGCGAGCATGAGCCAAACGCTCATACCCGTCCGCGAAGCGACGGAAGACTCGACGATCAAGTTGTGAGAAAAGGAAAGCATGACAGCGAGAATGAGCACTTCTTTCACTGTAAACTCGATCGTCAGCATCGCCCCGATCGCGGCGTACAGCCCGAGCAAATTGCCGAGCACCAGCGGCACGGCCGCGTCGCCGGATAAGCCGAACCACTTCATCAGGGGAGTGACAAGGTCGATCAACCATGAAAATAAAGGGGTCGGCTGCAACAGCGCTAAAATGAGCGTCACTGGAAAAATGATTTTGCCGAGCGCCCATGACGTCTTCAGTCCGGCGATGACGCCGCGCTGCAATGTTCCTACCATATCTCCTCTCTCCTTCGCTTGTCTTCATGCCGCCGTGTGACCTTTTCACCACACGCCGCCTCTCTTTTTCCCTAGTCATCCGTCAACGGATAAGGACGGCTATTCGTCTTGATACCTTGCTTTTGCCCATCCTTTCGCCCGGCGCACGATCCACAGCGCGATCGACAACACGATCAGCGTCACGGATACGACTTGCGCCGCGCGCAGACTGCCGGCCAGCATCAAGCTGTCGGTGCGCATCCCTTCAATCCAGAAACGGCCAACCGAATACCAAATCAAATAGGACAAAAACAGCTCGCCGCGCCGCAAATTGACGCGCCGCAGCCAAAGAAGCAAGAAAAAGCCGACGAGGTTCCAAAGGGACTCATATAAAAAAGTCGGATGCCAATAACGGCCGTCAATGTACATTTGATTGATGATCCAATCCGGCAAATGCAAATTTTCAAGAAACTGGCGCGACACAGGGCCGCCGTGCGCCTCTTGGTTCATAAAATTGCCCCAGCGCCCGATCGCCTGGCCTAAAATGATGCTTGGTGCGGCAATATCGGCGAGCTTCCAAAACGACAGCCCGCGCGCGCGGGCGAACACCGCGCCCGTCGCCACCGCCCCGATCAAACCGCCGTGAATGGCGAGGCCGCCTTGCCAAACTTTTGGAATCTCGGACAAATGCTTTGAATAATAGTGCCATTCAAACAGCACGTAGTACGCCCGCGCGCAGACAATGGCGATCGGCACGGCAAATAACACCAAATCGACAAACGTCTCTTTCGGCAAGCCGCGCCGCACCGCTTCGCGCGTCGCGAGCCATAGCCCAATCAACACACCGGTGCCGATAATGACCCCATACCAATAAATCGTAATGGGGCCAAGGTGCAAAAACACGCGGTCGAGCGGCTGAATCGTCGATTCCATCGTTTCCACCTCCTATGCTCCATGCCCAAACGAGATCCATTCCTTTGACGCAAGAAACATCAGTCGTAATCGTGCGCGCCGTCTTCGATGGCGTCGCTCAATCGCGCCGAAAACTCCTCAGCCGCGTTGACCCCGAGCCGCTTCAGCCGGAAGTTCATCGCCGCCACTTCGACGATGACCGCCAAGTTGCGCCCTGGGCGGACCGGAATCGTTAATTTCGGCAATTCGGTATCCAAAATTTTCACTTTCTCTTCTTCCAACCCGAGCCGATCGTACTGCTTCTCCGGATCCCAAAGCTCCAAGTCGACGACGAGCGAAATGCGCTTATGCGTCCGCACCGCCCCTGCGCCGAACAGCGTCATCATATTAATAATGCCGAGGCCGCGAATTTCAAGCAGATGCTCGATCAGCTCCGGCGCGCTGCCGACGAGCGTATCTTCATCTTCTTGGCGGATTTCCACACAATCGTCGGCGACCAACCGATGGCCGCGCTTGACAAGCTCGAGCGCCGTTTCGCTTTTGCCGACGCCGCTTTTGCCCGTGATCAACACCCCGACGCCGTACACATCAACGAGCACCCCGTGCACCGCGGTGGTGGGGGCGAGCTTGCTTTCCAAATAGTTTGTCAATCGGCTCGACAGGCGGGTCGTTTTCATCGTCGAGCGCATGACCGGCACCGACTGGCGCTCCGACGCTTCGATCAGCTCCGGCGGCACCTCAAGTCCACGCGAGACGATGATCCCCGGCGTAATGTCGGTGCAAAGCCGTTCCATCCGTGATTTTTTTTCTTCCGGCGTCAACGTTTCATAAAACGACAGCTCCGTCCGTCCGAGCAGCTGCAGGCGCTCAGCGGGGTAATAGGCGAAATAGCCGGCCATTTCAATCCCCGGTCGCGACAAGTCGCTCGTCGTAATCGGGCGGTAAATGCCTTCCGCGCCGCTCACAAGCTCGAGCTGGAACTGTTCAATGATGTCTTTCGTCCGCACTTTCGGCATACGTCGCCTTTCGCTCCTTTCTTCATCTTTTTCCATTGTAACACGTTTCGTTCCGCCGTTGAATGGAAAACATTCCGCAGAAACAAAAGAGGGACGGCTCCCCCCGTCCCGATCAAGCCAAACACATCAAACCGAAACGATCTTCACCGCATCGTTTCTCCCATTGCAACCCCTTGCCGCATTCGCCATCTTTTCACACGATCACGGAAAACCATGGCACCACCGGCCTTCCAATGGATCACGCCCCGTTACGACCGGTTGCGCAGCGGCTCGATCACCGCTTTTTGCACGAGCAGGTGGAAAAACGACAAGACGATCGACGCAAGCAGCGCCGTGCCAAAGCCGCCGATTTGAAACGCATCGCCCATCAGCCCTGCAGTCATCATGAGCGTGATGGCGTTAATGACAAACAAAAACAAACCGAGCGTCAACACGGTCACCGGCAGCGTCAACAAGATGAGCACAGGGCGGACGACGGCGTTGAGCACCGCCAAAATGACGCTCGCCAAAAACGCCGCGCCGATGCCGCTGAAGTGAATATCGTCAAAATAGCCGTCAATCGCCATGAGCAGCACCGTATTGATCAACACACCGATCAGCCAATTGAGCATCCCATCACCATCTTTATTCGAGTCTCGCGCCCGCCGGCCACACCTTGTTACAGTCCCAAAGAAACGGGGCCACGGCATTCGCCGGCAAACGGGCGCTTTCTCTTATTTTAACACTTGAATCCCTTTTATGACATTCCAAACGATGACAACAAGATTCACCGCCCCAGCAACGAGGAACCCAAGCCAGACGAGCCCGCCGCCAAAAAGAAGCGATTCCTCGCCCCAATGGCCGAACAGCACCGGCGACGCGGCCAACGCAATGAACAAGAGGATCGTAACGGCCGGAATCAAATGCGACACGAGCGACCGCTTCGCATGGCGTTTGACTTCAAGATCTTCGACAACAAAATAGACGACAATCGGCAAAATGAACGGCGCAAAAAAGACGCTGAAATAACAAAGCGCGGATAACACTTTGTTCGTCGACAATCGGCAATCCCCTTTCCAAGTTTCCTTTACCTGTATATACGACGGCCGCTAGGAAAAGTTTCCTGCCGACGGCAAAAAAAGGCGGCGGCCGCCGGTGTCCCAAGCGGCGGACAAAGCCGCAAAGGCCTTTACGCCTTCGCCGCTTCATACCGCGCCTGCATGCGCGCCCGGTCGCGCTCGAGAATCGGTTTCAAGTAGCGGCCGGTGTGCGACTCCTTCACCTCGGCCACCTCTTCCGGCGTGCCGACGGCGACGATTTGTCCGCCGCGGTCGCCGCCTTCCGGACCTAAGTCAATGATATAGTCCGCGGTTTTGATGACGTCCAAGTTATGTTCAATGACAAGCACGGTATCGCCGTTGTCGACGAGCCGATGGAGCACATCAAGCAGCCGGGCGATGTCATCGACATGAAGCCCGGTCGTCGGCTCGTCCAAAATGTAGAGCGTCCGGCCGTTGGAGCGGCGGTGAAGCTCAGCGGCGAGCTTGACACGCTGCGCCTCGCCGCCCGAGAGCGTCGTCGCCGGCTGGCCGAGCTTCATATAACCGAGCCCGACGTCATAGAGCGTCTCGAGCTTGCGTTTGATTTTCGGGATCGAGGCGAAAAAGTCGAGCGCATCTTCGACCGTCATGTCGAGCACCTCGGCGATGTTTTTTCCTTTATACGTCACCTCGAGCGTCTCGCGGTTGTACCGTTTGCCGTGGCACACTTCGCACGGGACGTACACGTCCGGCAAAAAGTGCATCTCAATTTTGATGATGCCATCGCCATGGCACGCCTCGCAGCGCCCGCCTTTGACATTGAAGCTGAACCGCCCTTTTTTGTAGCCGCGCACTTTCGCTTCGTTCGTCGAGGCAAACACGTCGCGGATGTCGTCAAACACCCCGGTGTACGTCGCCGGGTTCGAGCGTGGCGTGCGGCCGATCGGCGACTGGTCGATGTCAATGACTTTATCGAGATGCTCCAGCCCGCGGATGCCGCGATGTTCGCCCGGTTTCGCCTTCGCCCGGTGCAGCTTTTGCGCCAGCGCCTTATACAACACTTCGTTCACGAGCGTGCTTTTGCCCGAGCCCGACACCCCGGTGACAGCGACAAACGTGCCGAGCGGGATTTTCACCGATACGTTTTTCAAGTTATGCTCGCGCGCGCCGACGACCTCAAGCCAACGTCCGTCCGGACGGCGACGCTCGGCCGGAATCGGGATGAATTTTTTCCCCGATAAATACTGGCCGGTGAGCGAGTTCGGGTCGTTCATCACTTCTTCCGGCGTGCCGGCGGCGACGACCTCGCCGCCGTGGATGCCCGCCCCCGGACCAATGTCAATCAAATAGTCCGCGGCCAGCATGGTATCCTCGTCGTGCTCCACCACAATGAGCGTATTGCCGAGGTCGCGCATGCTTTTCAACGTCGCGATCAGCCGGTCGTTGTCGCGCTGATGAAGCCCGATCGACGGCTCGTCGAGCACGTACAGCACCCCCGTCAGCCGCGAGCCGATCTGCGTCGCCAAGCGGATGCGCTGCGCCTCGCCGCCGGAGAGCGTTCCTGCCGAGCGGCTGAGCGTCAAATAGTCGAGGCCGACGTTTTGCAAAAAGCCGAGCCGGTCGCGAATTTCACGCAAAATAAGGCGGGCGATTTGCGCTTCTTTTTCGGTCAGCTCGAGCCCGTCAAAAAAGGCGAGCGCCTCGGTCACCGACATGGCGGTGACCTCGCCGATATGCTTGCCGCCGACAAGGACGGCCAGGCTTTCTTTTTTCAGCCGGTAGCCTTGGCATGTCGGACATGGTTGTTCCGCCATATACTTTTCCATCTGCTCGCGGATGTAGTCCGAGCTCGTCTCGCGATAGCGGCGTTCGACGTTCGGAATGACGCCTTCAAATGCGATGTATTGTTCGCGCACTTGTCCGAAATCATTCGTATAGCGGAAATAAATCGGCTCTCCGCCGCTGCCGTACAAAATTTTATCGAGCTGCTCTTTTGGCAAATCTCTGACCGGCACGTCCATCGGGATGCCGTAATGGCGGCACACGGCTTCGAGCAGCTGCGGGTAATATTGCGAGCTTTGCGGCTCCCACGGAGCGATGGCGTGTTCTTTTAACGTCAGCTCATCGTTCGGGATGACCAAATCGAGATCCACTTCGAGCTTCGCCCCGAGCCCGTCGCAGTCCGGGCAGGCGCCGAATGGACTGTTGAACGAAAACAGACGCGGTTCAAGCTCCCCGATCGAAAAGCCGCAGTACGGACAAGCGTGCTTTTCGCTGAACAAGAGCTCCCCCTCGCCGATCACGTCAACGACCACTTTGCCGTCGGCGAGCTTCAGCGCCGTCTCAAGCGAATCGGCAAGCCTGGCGGCGATGCCGTCTTTGATGATGATGCGGTCGACGACGACATCAATCGAATGTTTTTTGTTTTTTTCCAGCTCAATGTCCTCCGTCAACTCGCGCATCTCGCCGTCAATGCGGACGCGCACATACCCTTGTTTGCGAATATCCTCCAATGTCTTGGCGTGCGTCCCTTTTTTTCCCGAGACGATCGGCGCCAAAATTTGCATTTTCGTCCGCTCCGGGTAAGCGAGCAGCCGGTCGACCATTTGCTCGATCGTCTGCGATTGGATTTCAATGCCGTGCGTCGGGCAAACTGGGCGGCCGATGCGGGCGAACAGCAGCCGTAAATAATCGTAAATTTCCGTCACCGTGCCGACGGTTGAGCGCGGGTTGCGGCTCGTCGTTTTTTGATCGATCGAAATGGCCGGCGACAACCCTTCAATCGCATCGACGTCCGGTTTTTCCATCTGCCCTAAAAACTGGCGGGCATACGCCGACAGCGATTCGACGTAGCGGCGCTGGCCTTCCGCGTAAATCGTATCAAACGCCAGCGACGACTTCCCCGACCCGGACAGCCCGGTCAAGACGACGAGCTTGCCGCGCGGGATTTCGACGTCAATGTTTTTCAAGTTGTGGGCGCGCGCCCCTTTGACGACAATTTTATCCATTCCGTTCATCCGGCCATCACCCTTCCGCTTTCAATTCGAAAATGATATCGCGCAGCTGGGTGGCCCGCTCGAAGTCGAGCGCTTTGGCCGCCTCTTTCATTTCCGCTTCGAGCGTTCGAATCAGCTCTTCCCGCTCTTGTTTCGTCATCGCTGCCGCCGGCTTTGCCTCGTACATCTCCGTCTCTTCCGCCGCATACGTCGCGCGGATGACGTCGCGAATCTCCTTTTTCACCGTGCGCGGCACGATGCCGTGCTTTCGGTTGTACTCTTCTTGAATCGCGCGGCGCCGCTTCGTCTCTTGAATGGCGATTTCCATCGATTTCGTGATCGTATCGGCGTACATGATCACATGGCCGTTCGCGTTGCGCGCCGCCCGGCCGATCGTCTGGATGAGCGAGCGCTCCGAGCGCAAAAACCCTTCTTTGTCGGCGTCCAAAATGGCGACAAGCGACACTTCCGGAATGTCGAGCCCTTCGCGAAGCAAGTTGATGCCGACCAATACATCGTATTTGCCGAGCCGCAAATCGCGGATGATTTCAATGCGCTCGAGCGTCTTAATTTCCGAATGCAAATACGCCACCTTGATCCCCGCTTCTTTCAAATAATCGGTCAAATCTTCCGCCATCTTTTTCGTCAGCGTCGTCACCAACGTCCGCTCGTTCCGCTCGACGCGCTCGCGAATTTCGCCGATCAAATCGTCGATTTGCCCTTTCGTCGGGCGGACGTCGATCGTTGGGTCGAGAAGCCCGGTCGGGCGGATGATTTGTTCGACAACGCCCGGGCTGTGTTCAAGCTCATACGGCCCCGGCGTCGCTGAGACGTAAATAATTTGATTGATTTTTTGCTCGAACTCTTCAAACGTGAGCGGCCGGTTGTCAAGCGCCGACGGCAGACGGAAGCCGTGGTCGACAAGCACTTGCTTGCGCGCCCGGTCGCCGTTGTACATGCCGCGCAGCTGCGGCAAGGTGACGTGCGACTCATCAACGATGATCAAAAAATCGTCCGGAAAATAGTCAAGCAATGTATACGGCGTTGAGCCCGGCGGCCGCAGCGCCAAATGGCGCGAGTAGTTTTCGATGCCGGAACAAAAGCCCATCTCGCGCATCATTTCAAGGTCATAGCGCGTCCGCTGCTCAAGCCGCTGCGCCTCTAAGAGCTTCCCTTGCGCGCGCAGTTCGGCAAGCCGCTCCTCAAGCTCTTGTTCGATGTTTTGAATGGCGAGCCGCATTTTCTCCTCGCGCGTCACGAAGTGCGACGCCGGGAAAATGGCGACATGCTCGCGCTCGCCGAGCACCTCGCCGGTTAAGGCGTCCACCTCGCGGATGCGCTCGATTTCATCGCCGAAAAATTCGACGCGGATGCAATGTTCATCGCGCGACGCGGGGAAAATTTCGACAACATCGCCGCGGACGCGGAACGTGCCGCGGCGAAAATCGATGTCATTGCGGTCGTATTGGATGTCAACGAGCCGCCGAAGCAACGCGTTGCGCTCGATCTCCATCCCAACGCGCAGCGATACGACCAGTTCGCGGTACTCTTCCGGCGACCCTAAACCGTAAATGCACGACACGCTCGCAACGATAATCACGTCCCGGCGCTCAAACAAGGCTGATGTCGCCGAGTGCCGCAATTTGTCGATTTCATCGTTGATTTTCGCGTCTTTTTCAATGTAGGTATCCGTCTGCGGCACATACGCTTCCGGCTGATAGTAATCGTAATAGCTGACAAAATATTCGACGGCGTTGTGCGGGAAAAACTCTTTCAGCTCGCTGTACAATTGGCCAGCGAGCGTTTTGTTGTGGGCGATGACAAGCGTCGGTTTGTTGACTTGGGCGATCACGTTCGAGATCGTAAACGTTTTGCCCGTCCCCGTCGCCCCAAGCAGCGTTTGATGCTTCACCCCGCGGCGCAGGCCGTCAACGAGCTTGGCGATCGCCTGCGGCTGATCGCCTTGCGGTTCGTATGGCGCCACTAATTGAAAACGGCCCTCCACCGTTTCGCCTCCTCCTTCGTACCATCTTTCCCCATTGTATCACATCGTGATGATCCATGCATCAAAAATGCGAACTCATATTCGTACCAACCCACTCAGTGTTTTCCATCGCTTCGCACCGAAAAACGCGAAAAAGCGGACCCATTTATGCCCAAGGTCCGCGTCTTCGCTCCGTTCCGTTTCGACAATCCGAGGTTCAGCCGACGATGCCTTTTTCCAAAAACAGACGGTTGAACCGACAACGCCGCTTCATTTTTGCTTCAGATAGTCGAGCATGCGGCCGGCCCAAAGAAAGCCGGCGATCGTCGATGCAATGTCAGCGACGATTTCATGCAGCTCGTCCGTATAGCCTTTCAAGTAGGAAGCGACAAGCAGCGCCGTCGTCAACAGCACAGCGATGTACCGATTGTACGTCACCCGCGCAAACAACAGCACCAATAGGCACGGAATGATGAGTGCCGCCAAAAACCACATGATCCATTCTCCTTTACGAAACAGCTTCAGACGCTGATGCGTTCCGATCACGGACGAACAGCAGCCCGAGTTCATGATGCTCATCCTCATAGAGCGCCCCTTGGACGAAACGGACTTCGCCGTTATGTCCGACGACATCCAACTTGCAGAACGCGCGGTTGCGTTGGAGCGCCTCGTAAAACTCGGTTTCACTCCGCACCGGGGCGCCGTTTGTTTTGATGATGACTTCCCCGATCGAAAGCCCCATTTTTTCCGCTTTCGAGCCGGGAAGCACGCCGACAATCACCAAGCCGTGCGGATGGCGGGCAAAGCGGGGCGGGCGGGCGCGGTCGGCGCGATGCCCGGAAAACGCGATCCATTCGCGGCCGATGATGGCCATAGCCCCCGCCGCCACCGCGAGCGGTGGATACCATATACCGGAAGCGGCCAACAGGGCGACAACGAACGCCAGCCGAACAACAAGCCGCCCCTCCGCGCGCGCCGCTTCCGCCGGCAGCATGTGCTGGCGGCGCTGGGAAAAGCCGAGAAGAAACGGCACGAGCCAAAATGAATAGCTGTCTCCCGTCGAAACGAGCGGCCACCAGGAAGCCGGAGGCAGCGCGCCGCCTGATACGGGCAGCACAACCGGCACAAACCAAAGACGTTGCGTCCATTGCAGGCCGACCGTCATCCCTCGCTTGCTTTTCGCAAGCTGCGGCGAGGCCGCCTCGTTTCGCGTGCGAATGATGAGCCATCCTTCCGAAAGCAAAAGCAACGCAAGCCACACCGCCAAAGCGGGCGCGGCCGCCATGCCATCGGGAAGCCATCGGGACAACGCGCTGCTTCGCTCCGCCAAACCGAGCACGAGAAGCGCGCCGCCAACCGTATAAGCAGGCGACAGCAACCGCGCTTCCATCGTCAAACTAAAGAGCACCGTCAGCACCGTCACCGTCCAAACCGCTTCCTGCGGCACCGCGATCCCGATGCCGACGGCCGCCGCCGACAACATCGCTCCAGCCATCCATCCCTTCGTCCAAAGCCCGCGCCACTCTTGCCATAGGCTGTAGACGCGCACATGAAAATCGCGGCGCTCCCGCTTCACCCGCCGCCAACCGACGGCCAAAGCGAGCGCGGCGCCATAATAAAGAAGCGGCTGCCGCCAAACCGACGCGACGCCCTCAAGCCATTCCAGCCACCATGTTGCCATCCGCTTCACCCCTTGCGTCGTTCATCATTCTTTATCTTCTATTCTACCAAATGGCATGGCCAATTCCCATTCCCACAGCCATCTTTTTTCGCCAATGGCGAATCTTCGCTGTTTTCCACTTTCTTTGCCGAATCAACACTAGTTTTGTCGGCTGGGAAGGATTTTCAAAGATGCAGAGGAAAAAGGATAAACAAGACGAAACAAGGAGGAGTGAAACGATGGAATTGAAAACGTCCGACGTCGCTATTCGCCTTGGTGTATCGCCGAAAACGATCCAGCGCTGGGTGCGCAAATACAACATTCCGTTGCGGAGAAACGAGGCCGGCCACTACTTGTTTGATGAAAAAACAGTCGCCTTGCTCGAACGGGTCAAATTTGAACAAGGCGCCGCCATGGAAGCGCCGCCGACCCCGAAACGCCCTCCGACGCCGCTGCGGAACAACATTCCTATTGACGCCTTACATGAATCGATCGAACCCGAAATCGCCCGCGTCTCCTCGCGCTTGGACCAGCTTGAACGGCAACTGGAGCAAAAAGCAGATGACGTCGTCTCCATTCAACTGTTGCATCACCGCCAAGAAATGGAAGAAATCGTCGCCCGCCTCACTGCGTTGGAGCAGCTTGTCGCCCGCCTTGAACAGCAGCTGAACAATCGGCCGCCTTCCTCCCATGAAACATCGGACGAACCAAAGCAGAAACGGCGCGGCCTTGGGCGGGTGATGGGGTTGTTTGCCTAATGGTTCCATCCTCCCTGCTTGACGCAGGGTGTTTTTTTGGTTGCTTCTTTCCCCTTTTTCTCCCCCTTCACTACTTCTTTACAATTTTTTTATGCTTTTTTAATCGCAGCGGTTTATAATGGACCATGTTGTGCAATCTTCCCGTATGGGAAAGGAGGGCGCGCGAGATGGAACAAAGAGAACGAAAAGCGGTCGCCATCGCGTTCATCGTATTGGCTCTCTACCTTTCTCCGCTGTACATGTTAGGCGAACACGCCCATATTCGCGTGCACGACAATATGGATTCGAACATCGCCTGGTATCGCGTGCTCGTTCGCAGCGGCCAACTATTTGGCCCAATCGATGCCGTCATCCCGCAAGTGATCAACGGGTTGCCGCGCAACGCCTTCGGCACAGAATTCAGCGGCATCGTGTGGCTGCATGCTTTGTTTCCCTCCATGGCGGCGTACGCGCTCAGCCAGACGATCACGAGGGTATTCGCCTTTTTGGGTATGTATTGGCTGCTCAGGCGCCACTTTTTGCCTTCACCGGAATCATGGCTCATTCGCGTCGGGGCGGCGCTTGCTTTTGCGCTGACACCGTTTTGGCCGTCCGGCATGTTAAGCACGCTCGGCATGCCGCTGGCGCTTTGGGCGTTTCTGTCGATCCGCAACGGAGAAGCGACATGGAAAGAATGGCTTGCGATCATCTTGCTTCCGTTTTACGCCAGCTTTGTGCTCGGATTTTTCTTTTTCCTCGCCGCGATGGCGGCGGTGTGGCTGTTTGACGGCGTTGTCCGCAAGCAGTGGAACAAGCGGTTTTTCGCCGCGATCGCCCTGATGACAAGCTTGTTTTTGGCCATCGAGTACCGCCTCGTGTACTCGCTTGTCTTCAGCGGCGAACCGACGAGCCGGAACGAGTTCCTCTCCTCGCGGCTCAGCTTCGTCCACTGCCTTCGTTTAACGTTGAAAAACTATGTGCTCGGCCATACGCATGTGATGACCGTCCATGGGCCGATCATCTTGCCGGTGCTTTGGGCGGCGTTTTTTCTCGTTTTGCGCCGCCGTCAGCGCGGGTCATTGGAGCGGCGCTTCCTTTTGCTGTTTTGGTTGAACATCGCCTTATCGGCTTGGTATGCGTTTTGGTTTTACAAAGGGTGGCAGCCGCTGAAAGAACGGATTTCACTTTTGAATACGTTCAATTTCGCCCGCTTCCATTTTTTGCGGCCGATGGTCATTTACGTCGATTTTGCCTTGGCCTTGCAAATCTTAGCCAAGGAACGGACCGCATGGCGGCGCCTCGTGCCGATCGCCTTGGCGCTGCAGCTGCTTTTGCTTGGCGGGTTTAACGAGGAAATCCGCTATCGCCTCGCTGGCACGCCGTCGTTCGAGCAGTTTTATTCCGAACATTTATTTACCAAAATCAAGCAATACATCGGCAAGCCGGTATCGTCCTACCGCGTTGCCAGCGTTGGGCTTCACCCGGCCATCGCTCAATACAACGGGTTTTATACGCTCGATACGTACAACAATTTTTACCCGTTGTCGTATAAGCGGAAGTTTCGCCGCATCATTGCCAAAGAATTGGACAAAAGCCCAGTGCTGAAAGACTATTTCGACCATTGGGGCAACCGCGTCTATTTGTTTTCGGCAGAGCTCGGGAAACATTACATGTTCACGAAACGCTCGCATAAAGTGATTCGTCATTTCGAGATCGACACAAAGGCGTTCAAACAGCTTGGCGGCAAGTACATTTTTTCCTCCGTCCCGATCATGAACGCCCGCGACATCCATCTCCGCTTCTTGCGGGCGTTCACCGATCGACAGTCAGTCTGGAAAATTTATGTATACGAAGTGGAGTGAAAGGGAGGCAAGAAACATGGTGGACAAACCATTGTTAGCCATCGTCGTCCCATGCTACAACGAAGAAGAAGTGTTGCCGGAAACGGCCCGGCGGCTGACCGCTTTGCTTGAGCAGCTGCTCGAAGAAGGAGCGGTCGCCATCGGCAGCCATATCGTTTTTGTCGACGACGGCAGCCGCGACCGGACATGGGCGCTCATTGAAGAAGAAAGCGAGCGCAACCCGTTTGTCTCCGGTGTGAAACTCGCTCGCAACGTCGGCCATCAGCGGGCGCTGCTCGCTGGGCTCGAAACCGTTCGCGCGTACGCCGATTGTGCCGTGTCCATTGACGCCGATTTGCAAGACGATGTGGAGGCGATCCGCGAATTTGTGCAAAAATACCGCGAAGGGTATGACATCGTGTATGGCGTGCGGCGGAGCCGAAAGACAGACACGTGGTTCAAGCGTACGACCGCCCAAGCCTTTTATCGGTTCATGAGGGCCATCGGAATCGAGCTGATTTACAACCACGCCGATTTCCGTCTGATGAGCAAGCGGGCGCTCGATGAACTGAGCCGTTACACGGAAGTCAATCTCTTTTTGCGCGGGTTGGTTCCGCTCGTCGGCTTCCGCTCGACGTGCGTCTTTTACGACCGGCATGAGCGGTGGGCTGGACAGTCGAAATACCCGCTCAAAAAGATGCTCGCCTTCGCCTTTGACGGCATCACGTCCTTGAGCGTCGCACCGATTCGCGCCATTACGCTCATCGGGTTTTTGGCCTTTCTCACGAGCGGTGCGGCCGGGCTGTACGCCCTGATCGTCAAATGGCTTGGACACGCCGAATCGGGCTGGACGTCGCTCATGATTTCCGTTTGGTTCATCGGCGGGCTGGTGCTCATGAGCCTCGGCCTCATCGGGGAATACATCGGCAAAATTTATCAAGAGGTGAAACGGCGGCCGCGGTTTGCGATCGAAAAAACCGTGCAGCTGCCGCTTCCATCAGAAAGGGAGAAAACACCAGCCCGCCTGTAGGAAGGCATAGGTGATCCAAAATCGAAAAGGTCGGACGGATCCATCGGATCCGCTTGAACATCTCCTGCTTTCACTTGCGGCCTGGCAGCAGCATCCTCCTTCGATTCGATATAGATGCAACAAAGAAGTTTAACATATCCTTGACGGAAAAGTGGTTTGTCCATTTTCGTCGGTCACGCTAAAGCGTGATGGAAGACCGAACAACGACTCGCTTCACAGACCCATTCATGGGTCTGGAAGCGGCGTTGTTCGGTCACTCGACAGTCGGATGCAATCACTGGTAAAAACGAAAAATGTTAAAGCTTTAAATTGCATCTATAGAGATGATAAAAAGAAAGGGTGTCCCAAAAGGATCGGGACACCCTTTCTTATTACCGTATATAGCATCAATCGTCCTCGGCTCGCTTACGACGGAAACAACACGCCAAGCGCTTTTTTCAGCTGCACATCATGCTTCGGATCGCGGACGGCTTCCATGATTTTCGTTTGCAGCACATCCGCCGTCGTCTCATCGATTCGTCCCGTAACCGGCAGCTGATTCGCTTTTTGGAACGCTTGAACGGCTTGTTCGGTTTCTTTGCTGAAGTAGCCGTCCGTGCGGCCCGGGTCGAACCCAAGCCCTTTGAGCATTTTTTGCGCATTGGCGATTTGCTCGTCGTTCATGTCATACCGAAGCGGTTTTTCCACATGAAGCGGAGCGACGTGGAAATAATCCGGCTGCGCCACCGCGACATCCGGCTTGATCCCTTTTTTATGGATCCAATGCCCGTCCGGCGTCAGCCATTTGTACAGCGTCAATTTGATGTTGCTGCCGTCGCCCATCGGAATCGCCTGCTGCACCGTCCCTTTGCCGAACGTTGCCTCGCCGACCAGCTTGTAGCCGCCCGCTTCCTTCATCGCTCCCGCCAAAATTTCCGACGCGGATGCGCTTCCTTTGTCGATGAGCACAACGATCGGGTATGGCTTTTTCGCCGTTAAATCGGAATAAAACTTTTGCCGATCGCCATCGCGTTCTTCAATTTGCACATATGGTTTGCCTTTCGGGATGAGCTGTTTCAAAATTTCCTCAACGCTTTGCAAATAGCCGCCCGGATTGCCGCGCACATCGATGATCAAGCCATCAATATGTTCGGCCTCAAGCTTCGCCAATTTCTTTTTAAAATCGGCGGCTGTGTTTTCCGAAAACGACGTAATTTGCAAATAGCCCGCCTTTTTGCCGTTGTATGTTTTGATCGAGTCATACACCGTCTGAATCGGAATTTCGTCGCGGACGACTTTGACTTTCATCACGTTTTTGACGCCGGGGCGCAAAATGTCAAGCTCCACCGTTGTTCCTTTCCTGCCGCGGATTTTCAACACCGCTTCATATAAATCAAGCCCTTCCAGGCTTTCTCCGTTGACGCGCAAAATTTGATCGTTCGGCTTCAGACCCGCTTTTTCCGCCGGCGAGTTTTTGATCGGAGCAACGATCGTCACCTTGCCGTCGATCATGCTCACTTCGGCGCCGATCCCCTCAAACGACGAGTCGAGCGACTCGTTGAACTGCTCCGTCGTTTCCGCATCCATGTAGACGGAATACGGGTCATGGAGCGTGTTGATCATACCTTGAATGGCGCCTTCCGTCAGTTTTTCTTCATCCACTTTCTCCACGTACCGATTCTTAATGAGCTCATAAGCTTGCCGGATTTTTTTCATCTCTTCGCTGTCGTTCGTCGACTTGGACGGCTCATTCGAAACAATCGTCGAAAGCGAGCCTTCCATCGGGCGGTCCGCCAACTGAAGGCCAGCGTACGTCCCTCCCGCCCCAATGAGCATCGATATGGCCATCAATGCGGCCGTCGTCGATTTTTTCACGTTGCTTCCTCCTCACCCTATGCTTGACCTTCCCCACCGCTTGCTGCGGTGCGGGAAGGGGGCTTTCTCCTCGCTCCTCCGTCAGTGAAGCAAATGAACATCCCTTCCGCCTCAACGCTGACGGCTTTTGCAAAACACGAAAAGGAAAAGCACCGCCTCACGCCGTGCCATGCCTTTATCTTCATCATATGTTGGGCTTGTACCGAGTATGCTAGTGCGTTGCCCATCCTTTACTAGTTTACACGCTCCTTGTTGATTTCTCAACTCATACAGAGCAGAAAAAAGAGGCACCCCTCGCCCTTGGCGGCGAACGGTGCCTCTTCTTGATTCGTCTTCTTGGCACGATCTAGGAGGCTGGTGATTTATATAGATGCAACAAAGAAGTTTAACATATCCTTGACAGAAAAGTGGTTTGCCCATTTTCGACTGTCGAAGGCAAGCGTGCCGCTTTCCTCCGTCACGCCTTCGCGCGACGGAAGACCGAACAACGACTCGCTTCACAGACCCATTCATGGGTCTGGAAGCGGCGTTGTTCGGTCACTCGACAGTCGGATGCAATGACCGGCAAAGACGAAAAATGTTAAAGCTTTAAATTGCATCTATATAGTACAAAATGCTGCTAGTTCCAGCTATTTCTCAATTAGAAAAACCTTGCGAAATCAGCCTTCTTTTTTGGCGAAATGCCGCTGATTTGCTCGTGACAGCCGTTTTTCACCGGCCTTCTAGAATGGAAGCCAAACCAATGAGCCGCACAAAAACGAAACGCTTTCACCCCTCTTTTGGCAAGTCGATGAGCATCAACCGCGATCCTTCGTTCGTTGCGAGGCGAAGAACCGGCGTTTCCGTGATGCGGGCCGCATCGCGCCGCTCGAGATGGGCCTCGCCGTTTAACGTCAGATCCCCCTCAATGACAAAGACAAAGATGTTCCGCCCTTCCGGCTGGGTAAACGTCACCTCATGCCCGGCTTCCAAATCGGAAAGATAAATCGTCAAATCTTGATGAATGTGAGCAATCCCCGGGGAAGACGGGTGTTTCGTGACAATCGGCAACAAGGCGTTTTTCATCTTGTCGACCGGAAACTCGGTCCGCTCGTACGACGGCGGCAATCCGTATTGTTCCGGCAAAAACCAAAGTTGCAAAAAGTTCACCTCTTCCGTCGCCGACGGGTTCACTTCCGAATGGACGATGCCGGTGCCGGCCGACATCCGCTGCACGCCGCCGAACGTTGTCACCGCCTTATGTCCGGTGCTGTCTTCATGTTGCAAATAGCCTTTAAGCACGATCGACACAATTTCCATCTCCCGGTGCGGGTGAGCGCCAAAACCGGAGAGCGGCGCAACGAAATCGTCGTTTAACACCCTTAGCGGGCCAAACTGGATGTTGTTCGGATCATAATACTCGCCAAATGAGAAGCTATGGTATGTTTTCAGCCAGCCGTAATCGGCATGATATCGGGACGACGCCCGGTCGATGCGGATCATCTTGTTCCTCTCCTTCATTTATCGAAATAGAGCACCAAGAGCATGCTACCTTGATACGGCGATCGCCATAGCGATCATAGTCATGTGATATATACGATGCGGATCATGAAAAATCTAGAATGCTGGTGATTCAACAGGAAATGCGGTTCAATCATGTCGCTTCTCAAACGGAGGAGCCTTATATATAAATGTTGCTCTTCCCTCCACTCAAGAATCATCGATATTAGGGGAAATGGACGTTTTTCACCGGCCTCCTTGGAGGGCTAGCCAGCATGAAGTTCTACATCAATTTGATTGGTTCTAAAATCTCGAATTCGAGATTATTATATAAAAAACCGTTTTGCCTGTCAACTTTGGAACGATTAAAATCGACTATCATTGGTCTGACCGCCATTCCCATTTACACATTAAAGACCAGACGGGTGAAGTGACAACAAATGACGTCCAGTCGCTCATTAACGACTTGCAAGCATCACCGTCGCTGTCAAATGATGAAATCATCGCCAAAATCCAAACTCTCTTTTCCCTTGATATCCCGTTCCGCCTTGAACTCGAGTGGAAATATGGAAGCGGCCGGACGCGGAAACTTTCCGTCAAGCAAGACGAGGACAAAGGAGAAAATGCTGGGCAACCCGGCGATGATCA
The DNA here is from genome assembly GCF_000498995.1 of Geobacillus thermopakistaniensis. Lineage (NCBI taxonomy): Bacteria > Bacillati > Bacillota > Bacilli > Caryophanales > Anoxybacillaceae > Geobacillus > Geobacillus thermopakistaniensis. The sequence goes on along the minus strand of NZ_AYSF01000034.1, from coordinate 107,823 downwards.
AGATGACGATGACCAAGGTCATGATCAAAATCACGACCAAGACGATGATGACTACGATGGCGGCAATGTAGGCGGCGATGATGGCAACAGCAGCGAATAATCGCGTCCTGAGCAGACAAGCAGCTGCCCGAAAGGCCGGGAAACCGGCTAATGAGGGCAGCCGTATTTTTGTCGGGGCTTCCGGCCTCCACTTTCTTTTATTTCCTTTCCTCGTCCGGCCGTTCTTCGAGCAGCAGATCAATAATCGGGCAGTTATATAAATTGTCTTCATGAGGGCAACATTCCTTTAATTGCTGGAGCATCGCTTCGATCCGCCTCAAATCGCGAATGCTGGCTTGAATCTCCTCGATCTTTTGCGTAACAAAGCGGTACATGTCTTTGCATCGATCGCGATCCCGATCGACAACGCCAAGCAGTTTATCAATTTCCGCCAAGGTGAATCCGAGCCCTTGCAACCGCTTAATAAACTGAATTCGCCTGACCGTTTCCTCCGTATACAGACGATATCCGCCTTCTGTCCGCTCCGTTTCTGGAATAAGCCCTTTCCGTTCGTAGTATCGGATCGTTTCTTTATTGACATGGCATTTTTCCGCTAGTTTACCGATGCGATACGTTCCCATATCATCACCCTCGCTATTCCTCTCTTCCATGTGAACCGTTGATATGCACCTTTCTGAAACCATCTGTTCTTTCCGCTAGGCTAACAACTTCATGTAAGTTTCCCTTCGTCTTTTGACTCACATAACCACCTCACCCAAAAGCATAAACCTTGTACTATAGTACAGGGTCAAGTCAATATGAAAGTTGGGCCGGCGAAAAACAAAACAACTGTTCCCCCTGATCGATTGGTTATCGTGCGAAAAGAGGAATCGATGTTACAAAGTTTTTCAATTTGAGAAGTGCTGCTGTTAAGCTTCATGCTCTGTTCAATCACCAGCCTTTTAGGGAAGCGTTCCGCCAAACGGACCGCTCCCCATTAAGCTTCGTTGCAACCGCAACAGCAATGAGTTCCCCCCTTGATAACGGTCCGCGAAGCGGCGGCCCAATTCGAAGGCCTCATCCCGCGCAGCACGATAACTTCGAAACATCTTGGTCAAACGTAAGCGCCGCCAGCTTCAGCCCCTCCGCCATCGTTAAATACGGGACAAGCGTGTGGCGAAGGTCGTCGATCGTTAATCCGAATTGAATCGCCAACGCTGCGGCGTAAATGACCTCGCCGGCATTGTCCGCAACGATGTGGNTTAAATACGGGACAAGCGTGTGGCGAAGGTCGTCGATCGTTAATCCGAATTGAATCGCCAACGCTGCGGCGTAAATGACCTCGCCGGCATTGTCCGCAACGATGTGGGCGCCTAGCAGCTTGCCCGTACGGGCCTCAGCGACAAGTTTAAACACCCCCGTCGTTTCCCGGTTGACGATGGCGCGCGGCACCGCCTCAAGCGGCAGAACGGACGTTTTCACGTCATACCCGTTTTCTTTCGCCCGCTGTTCGGTCAAACCGACGGTGGCGATGGCCGGATGGGTGAACGTCACCGCCGGAACGACGGCCGTATCCCAGCGCTTGTTCAGCCCGCCGACGGCATTAGCCGCGGCAACGGCTCCCTGATAGGCCGCGACATAGACGAACTGCGGGCCGAGCGTGACATCGCCTGCCGCATAAATCGACGGGTTCGTCGTCCGTGTGTATTCGTCGATCAAAATTTCCCCGCGCGCCCCGACTTCCACACCGGCTGCCGGCAAGTTCAACGCCGCCGTATTCGGCGTTCTCCCGGCAGCCACGAGCAATTCGTCCGCTTCGATGACCCGGGTGCGTCCGTCCACGTTCACATACACTTTTTTCGTATTCCCATCTTGTTCGACCCGTTCAAATGAAGCACCGGTGATGACGCGGATGCCTTGTTCCGTGAGCGCCCGCGTCATCGCTTCGGAAATTTCCGGGTCATACTCTTTCAGCAGGCGCGAGCTTCGCTGCATCAACGTCACCTCCGAGCCGAGATGGTGGAACAGCTGTCCCAACTCCATCCCGATGTAGCCGGCGCCGATGACAGCGAGCCGCTTCGGCACTTTTTTCAGTTCAAGCAAGGTCGTGCTGGTCAAGTAGTCGACATCATGAAGTCCCGGAATATCCGGCACGGCCGGGGAAGCGCCTGTCGCGATCAAAAACCGTTTCGCCGACAGCGTTTGGCCGTTCACTTCAATCGTTTGGCGATCGATAAACCGAGCCTCCCCTTGGATGAAATCGAACCCATACTCTCCGATCAAGTCTGCATATTTCGCTTGGCGAAGCTGCTCGACCAGTTCATTTTTTTGCTTCACTAACGGCGCCAAATCAACCGGACCAGCGGATGTATGCAGGCCGAGAAACGGATGATTTCGCGCCAACGCATAGATTTCTCCGGCCCGAAGCAGCGTCTTCGATGGCACGCATCCGATATTGACGCACGTCCCCCCGACCGTTCCGCGCTCGACCATCGCCACTTTCGCCCCGTATTTCACCGCTTCGATCGCCGAGGAAAACGCCGCCCCGCCGGAACCGATGATCATGTAATCATACTCTCCCTCGCCATCGATAACAGATCTGGCTGATGCGGTGATCTCCTCGGCTTCCCCCGGCTCGTAATGGGCGTTTTTGACCGCTTGTCTCGCCATGTCAACGTCCGTGCCCTCAGGCAGCGCGAATACCACTTCACCGCGCCGGAAGCTGACATCCATCAGCTTAGCCCCAATCGCCTCCAGCGCTCTGGCGACATGTTGTTCACAGCCGGTGCATGTCATGCCTTGGACGGTCATTCGATATGTTTTCATGGTAAAAAACACTCCTTATCAACAAATGTCTCTTTCCTATTTTGTTCAGTTCCTCTATCACTCGTCCTCATGATTCGTTCGGAAGGGGACACAGCACGCCCCATGGCCGTTTCCCGTTTTCCCTCGGCCATAGCTTTCCGTTTCACCTGATCGCATTGGCTTTCGCTTTCCAACCATCATCATCAGCGAAAAGAAAAACAAAACCGTAAAAAGGCCGATGGCAAGGCTTTGGTGTCGGATCAAATACGCACCGACCGATGTTCCGGCCAACAACGGCAGAATAACCGCCAGATGACACGGGCAGCTGAGCAGTGCCAGCACGGCCCAAAACGATTTTTTGACCATTTCCATCGTTCTCCCTCCTTGCGATGACGGGGTGGGGGGGTTCCCGTCTTTGCTCAACATTATAAACGATAGACTAAGGTACAGAGTCAAGGGGGAATGTGGTGCGGCCAAACCATTTCCTTGGATCGGCCAAGCAACGCCCGAAACCATAAAAAAATCCCCGCCTTAACAGCGGGTCATACGGATCAATAGGCAATGGTAAGTAGCTGTGATCTCCCCGTGCGCCAAAAAGCGCTGTTCGTATTCGCGCATCATGGCTTTGAATAGCGCTGGGAGCGCGTTCAACGATATAGCGCGCAGCAGCAGGTGGACAAATCGCATCTTGCTCACCGTGAACGATCAGCATTGGAGCGGAGATGTCCGCCAAAAACGGGCGCGCATCGGCCTCAATCAAATAATCAAGCCCGATCAGCAGTTCCTCAACCCGATCGCGGTAAAAGAACTCAGAAATATCCCCCTTTTCGCTCTTGGACCATAATGAAGCAAGGAAAGCAGCTATCGTGTCAGCCGGCCGTACTTGCAGCTTTGTTTTCATCCGCTTGACGATCCGTGGATGCCATCCAGCTTCATAACCGTCATCGGCAATAAAACGGCTCGTGCCGCCGATCAAAATAAGGCGAGAGACCCGCTCGGGATAAGCATGGGCCAACTCTAGCGCCACAAGCGAACCGAGCGACCAGCCGATGACCGTCGCACGCTCATGAAGCACCTGTTCCGCTCGCTTTCGAAAGCAATGAACCGTTTTAATTTCCTTCCATTCGACGACTGTCGCATTTCCCCTTAGTGATAACGAATCGAGCAACGGCGCAAAAATATCCGCTTTCATTCCCCATCCCGGAATGCAGACAATATTCATGGGATCCCCCCTAACTTTCTGCCAACACAGCCATTGATCCAAACGGCCCGTCAAGCTGTTGCTTCATCGATAAGCAACAAGCACCATGCAAGAGAAGATGGGAAACGCCTTCCTTAACGGACAGCGTGTGGATGTGAAGCTAGATTAAGCGGCCGCTTTTTTCTCGATCATGACCCATACGCTTTGCGCCGTCATGTACAAAATCAGCCCAGAGCGTTGGTTGGTTTTCCCCGAGCTTCGGTCCTTGCGCCTTTATCTCCTCATCCCGTAAATCGGATCTTTCCCCCTTTCACCACCATTTGTAAACCAAAAATAAATAAATGTTTACATTTATCGTATCACAGGCAACCGATGGCCACAATCTTTTTTCATTCCCAACGAGTTGGAGAGGGTCTCCCGCATCCATCACCGCCAAAAACGGATTGAAACAGAATCAAAGCGGAATGGGCATAGAATTTGCCTGCCGATGATGTTAAATCAATCAAAAAAATACGCAACTTGTCCCGCCAAAAGACAGACAAGTTGCGCCATGCCACCTACCGTTCGAAATTAGAAAGGAATATAGTCAAGCGGATTGACCGCATTCGTTTTCGCCTCGTTCCAGCCGCCGCGATGCAGTTCAAAATGAAGATGCGGACCGGTCGAATTCCCTGTATTGCCCATGTAGCCAATAATTTGTCCTTTACGGACGTGCTGCCCTTCGCCAACAAGACGCGCTTCTAAATGAGCGTACACGGTCGTATAGGTTTGCCCATTCATCACATGGCTGATGAAAATGACGTTGCCGTAGCTGCTAGAATAGTAGGAGCGGAACACAATGCCGTCCGCTGCAGCGACAACCGGCACAACGGGAGCTCGCTTGCCGATGTCGACCCCTGGATGGAAGTCCGTGCCGCCAAACCGGTAGCCAAAGCCCGAGGTGATCGGTCCGTTGGCTGGACGGGTAAACGCCCCGCTCGATACAGGCGGCGTGCTGCCGCCGGATGGCGTTTCTCCTGATGACGCTCCTCCACCGTTTGGCGAGGCATATGTACGTCCTCTCTGTTTCGCTTCTTCTTCGGCCCGTTTTTGCCGTTCGAGTTCGGCAAGCTGCTCTTTCACCGCCGCTTCTTGCTTGGCGATCAGTTCTTTTTCTTCTTCAAGCGCCATCTTATGATCATGCTCTTCTTCCTCTTTTTGCTTCAAATCGGCCATCAGGCGATTTTTTTGTTCGAGCTGGCCGGCCAGTTCGGCCTGCAGCTGCTTCAATTCTTGCAAATCCGCTTGCAGCTTGTTCCGCTTCTCCGTCAATTCGGCTTCCTTTTTCTCTTTTAACGTTTTATCAGCTTCCTGCTCGCGGATGATTTGTTGGTCCGCTTCCATGATCGTCGTCACGGCGCTCATCCGGTCAATGAAGTCGCTGAAGCTTTGCGCGCCGAGCAACACTTCCAAGTAGCTGATCGCTCCGCCGCTTTCCTGCAAGGAACGAAGCCGCTCCTTCAAAATTTCATTCCGCTTTTCAATCCGTTCTTGAATTTCGGCAATTTCTTGTTTCAATTGGTCAATGGCTTGCTCCGTTTGGTCAATATCTGCGCTGACGTTGCGGATTTTGCCGCTCGTTTCCTCAATGGCAATGTTCAGCTTTTCAATATCGTTGGCGACTTGTTTTTGTTGCGACTGAAGGGCTTCGATGTTTTTTTGCGCCTCGCTGATTTTTTCCTGCACCTCTGACCGTTTCGAACGAAGCGCGTCGATCTCGCCCCGCTTTTGTTCGATATCACGAGTGCTGACGGCGTCCGCCGCCGGCGGCAGAACGCCAAGGCCGAGCGCCGCGGCGACCGCGAGCGCCATCATGTTTTTCTTTTTCATCGCTTTCCCTCTCCCTATGACTTTTGTTTACACTTTTAAAAACTTGCGCACCGACATGACGCTTCCCCAAATGCCGATGCCGGCGCCGATCGCCAAGAGCAGTGCGCTCAACTGCCACATAAACGGCGAAAACGGAAGAAGTTCAAAAAACGGCAAGGAAACCCGCTGTTCATACACTTGATACACGTTGTAGTACACGATCGAAAGCGCCGCGATCGGGAAGAGAGCGCCAAGCATTCCAAGCCATAACCCTTCCAAAAAGAACGGCCAGCGGATAAACCCGTTCGTCGCGCCCACGAGCCGCATAATTTCGATTTCGCGGCGGCGGGCGAAAATCGTAATTTTGATCGTGTTGGAAATGAGAAACATCGCCGTAAACAACAATCCGAGAATGAGCACGAGCCCCACGTTGCGCGCCACTTTCAGCGCGTCAAACAGCTTCTCGACCGTCCCTTGGCCATAATTGACTTTATGGACGAACGGCAATGTTTCGATTTGTTTGGCGATTTTCACCGTATCTTGCGGATGGGCCGCTTTCACGACGTATACATCGCTCAACGGATTGTCCTGTTCAAATAAGCGGAACGACGAGCCTTCATCCCCCATGCTTTTGATCAGCCGCTTCAGCTCTTCGTCCTTCGATGAATAGCGCACTTCCTTGACGTTTGGAATGGCTTCAATTTGCCGGCGCAAAGCGTCTTTTTGCCGGCTGTCGGCCGTCAGCTCGATATGGACGCGAATTTCGACATCGTTTTCGACTTTTTGGGCAAAATGGTTGATGTTGAACATGACGACAAAAAAGACGCCGACAAGCAAAAGCGTCACCGTGACGGCACTCGCGGACGCAAACGTCATCCAACCGTTGCGGCCAAGGCTTTTGATGCTTTCCCGGACGTGGCGCTTAAACGTATGAAGCGTCATAGCCGTATTCCCCCTTCGCCTCGTCGCGGACGATTTTCCCGTTTTCGATGGCGATGACGCGCCGCCGGGTCGCGTTGACGATCTCTTTGTTGTGGGTCGCCATCACAATCGTCGTTCCCCGGTCGTTGATTTTTTCAAACAGCTCCACAATGCCCCATGAGGTTTCCGGGTCCAAGTTTCCTGTTGGTTCGTCGGCAATCACGATCTTCGGGGAGTTGACGATTGAGCGGGCGATGGAGACGCGCTGCTGTTCGCCCCCGGACAGTTCGTTCGGATAAGAGCGGATTTTATGTTTGAGGCCGACTAGGTCGAGTACTTCCATCACTTTTTTGCGGATCACTTTCGGCGATTCTTCAATGACTTCCAAGGCAAAGGCCACGTTTTCGTAAACGTTGAGCTTCGGAAGCAGCTTGAAATCTTGGAACACAACACCGATATGGCGGCGCAAAAGAGGGACTTTGCTGTCTTTGAGTTTGGCAAGGTTGACGCCGTTGACCATAATGGTCCCGCTCGTCGGCTTTTCCTCGCGGTACATCATCTTAATAAACGTCGACTTCCCAGCTCCGCTGGGTCCAACGACATAGACGAATTCTCCTTGCTTGATGCGGACGTTGATGCCGTTTAACGCCACAACGCCGTTTGGATACGTTTTGTATACATCTTGCATTTCAATCATCATCATCACCTATTTTCGACTTCCCTGTTGCCATTTCTCGAGCTGTTTCGAATGAATCTTGCAAAATTCCGCAAGGATTATTATAACACGATTTTCTATTGTCGAATTTTACATTTATATTTCAAATGGGGAACAATGGAGAAACTAGGACAAAAGATTCAAAAAAGCAAACACCGCCCCGTTCTTAAGCGAACAAGGCGGTGCACCTTCCTTGAATGAAACGATCTTTTCCTTTCAAAGAGTCAGAAACATCCGTCCATTATTTTTTCGCAGCCAGCCATTCCGCCACTTTGTCGGCGTCTTCCCCTTTAATGATTCCTGCCGGCATCGCGCCGCGGCCGTTGGCGATAATGTCTTTAATCTGATCTTTCGAATACTTGCTTCCAACCTTTTGCAAGTTCGGGCCGACCCCGCCCGACAGGTCTTGTCCATGACAGGACGCACAGTTTTGTTTAAAAATTTGCTCGGCAGCCGCTGCAGTATCCCCTCCGCCGTTGCTGCCGTCGTTTTTCTCCCCGGCATTGTCCCCGCCACCGCCGCATGCGGCAAGCGCGAGCGAAACGCCAAGGAACATCGCAGCCAATTTCCATTTCATGGCGAACTCCCCCTGAAAACAAAAATTTCGTTCTCATTTATTATAACCGATTTCTTCCGTTTTACGTACGTTGAAATCCTTCGCCGAGCACCTCAGCGGCGTTCGCAACGATGACAAACGCTGTCGGATCAATGGTTCGGACCAATTGTTTCAATTTTGTGAACTCCGATTGCGCGACGACGCACATCAACACAGGCCGCTCATGTTCCGTGTAACCGCCATACGCGGGCAAGCGCGTCACTCCGCGGTCGATTTCGTGCAAAATGGCGCGGCGCACTTTTTCTTCTTCATTCGTAATAATAAGAGCGATTTTCGAATACCCAAGACCGACTTGGACGAGGTCGATCGTTTTGCTCGTCACATACAACGCGATCAACGCATAGAGCGCCCGTTCAATATCAAACACAAACGCCGCGGTCAACACGATCAAGCCATCGATCAAAATGACGCACATGCCAAGCGACAGCCCGGTATATTTATGGATGATTTGCGCTGCCAAATCGGTTCCTCCGGTCGACGCCCGGCCGCGGAAAACAACGCCGAGGCCAAGCCCGACGCCGATGCCGCCAAAGATCGCGCCAAGAAGCGGATTCGTCGTCGCCGGCTCCATCCCTTTCGTCAAATAGACGACAAGCGGCAAGAACACCGTCCCGACAAACGTTTTTACGCCAAACTGCCGGCCCAAAAGCACAACGCCAGCGATAAAGAGCGGAATGTTGAGCGCCCATTGAACATAGGCAGGCTCAATGCCAAACAACGCGTGCATAATCGTGCTGATGCCGCTCACTCCGCCTGAAGCGATCCGGTTTGGCAGCAAAAACACGTTAAACGCCACAGCGACGATCGCCGCGCCGATCAGAACATACGCATACTCCAAAGCCGCCTCCACCGCCGGAGGCATGGTCTTCTCTCTTCGCTTCCGCATGCTTCCCCACCTTCCTCTGTGAGTATAGCATGCCCGTTTTGGCAAGTAAATGACAGCCGATTAACGCGATAATGGTATGCTATGCTAAAGGAAAAAAGGACGATCCGATGATCGCCCTAGCCAAAAAATACAAGCCTCAATACACATCCCCGCGGTTGCCGATCGCCTCAATATAGATGATTCGTTCATCATGATCGATGCGAAACAACACACGATATGTTCCGATTCGCAGCCGATATAATCCATCCTGCCCCTTCAACTTTTTAATATCCCCCTGCGGTGGGATCGCAAGCAGACCTTGCAACCCAGAGGCCAACCGTTCTTGAACCTCTTTTTCTTGCCTAGCGATGAATTTGACTGCGGCCCTACGGTAAATCAACTTGTAGCCCGAATTCACGCTTGGCTTCTCCCCCGGTGATATATCCTTCATCGCTTTGCAGCTGCTGGCGCTCTTCTTCCGTCAACGCTTCTTCTTCATCTGTTTCGTCAATCCGCTCCCATACCATTCGTTCCTTTCTGGACCGATCAAGCAAGTACATCAAAAAATCGTACGCTGTTTGATGATCCGTTTCATCCAACCGGTCAATCAGTTCGTAAAGCAATTGTTTGCGCACAGCCAAAGCCATCGCCCTCCTTTTGCCTTTCGTTACCTTCAGCATACCACGGGGGTGCAGATGCGTCAAAACCAGAAAAATGATTTTTGAAACGAAAAAGGACGATCCGATGATCGCCCTTTACTTCAACTTCGCACGCAAATACGCGTCAATAAACACATCAATTTCCCCATCCATCACCGCTTGCACATTGCCGACCTCGACGTTCGTCCGATGGTCTTTGACAAGCGAATACGGATGGAAGACGTACGAACGAATTTGGTTGCCCCAGCCGATTTCTTTTTGCTCGCCGCGCAGCTCAGCGAGCTCGGCTTGCTGCTCCTCGAGTTTCTTTTGGTACAATTTCGCCTTCAACATATTCATCGCTTTTTCGCGGTTTTTGATTTGCGACCGCTCCGATTGGCACGTGACGACGATCCCGGTCGGCAAGTGGGTGATGCGCACGGCCGAGTCGGTCGTGTTGACGTGCTGCCCGCCCGCGCCGCTTGAGCGGTACGTGTCGATTTTCAGCTCTTCCGGCCGGATCTCAATTTCAATGTTATCATCCAATTCCGGCACAACCTCGCACGACACGAACGACGTATGGCGGCGGCCTGAGGCGTCAAACGGCGAGATGCGAACCAGCCGATGCACCCCTTTTTCCGCTTTTAAATAGCCGTAGGCGTTGTGCCCTTTAATGAGCAGCGTGACGCTTTTAATCCCGGCTTCCTCGCCCGGGAGGTAATCGAGCGTCTCGACTTTAAACCCTTTTTTCTCCGCCCAGCGCGTGTACATGCGCAAAAGCATCGACGCCCAGTCTTGCGATTCCGTGCCGCCCGCGCCCGGGTGGAGCTCCAAAATGGCGTTGTTTTGGTCGTACGGTTCGTTGAGCAGCAGCTGCAGCTCGAACTCGCTGAAGTCTTTCATCAGCTTTTTCGCTTCCTCGACGAGTTCAGCTTGGAGCTCGTCATCCGGCTCTTCCTTGAGCAATTCGTACGTCACTTCCAAGTTGTCAAACCGTTCTTCAAGCGAGGAAAATTCCTCGACGAGATCTTTGAGCGCATTCGCTTCGGAAATGACCGCCTGCGCCGATTTTTGATCATCCCAAAAGTTTGGCGCGGCCATTTGCTCTTCTAATTCGCGAATGCGCGCCTGCTTCGCTTCGAGGTCAAAGAGACCCCCTGATTTCCGCTAATCGCTTAGCCATTTTCTCAAGCTCTTGCTTGATTTCCACCAAATCGATCATGTTGTCCTCACCTCATCATCAATATAGTATGCCAACGATGAATGTCTGCCATTCAAAAGGGAGGCAGAGCCTTCCTTTTATATTTATAAACGGTCACACCGTTCTTCCGCAACAATGTTTATATTTTTTCCCGCTCCCGCACGGGCACGGGTCGTTGCGGCCGACGCGCACCGCCTTGCGGACCGGTTTTCTCTTCGGTTCTTCGCCGTCTTCTTTCGGGTGAACCGCTTCGCCTTTGGCCACCTCTTGGCGCTCAAGGTTATGGTGAATTTCCGCCTTCATAATATAGGTGGCGACTTCCTCTTCAATCGCCGCAATCATCTCCTCAAACATGGCGTAGCCTTCCATCTGATATTCGCGCAGCGGGTCGACTTGCCCGTAGGCGCGCAAATGGATGCCTTGGCGAAGCTGCTCCATCGCGTCGATATGGTTCATCCATTTCATATCGACAGCGCGCAAGACGACGACGCGTTCAAACTCGCGCATTTGTTCAGGCGGGATTTGCGCTTCTTTCTCATCATAGCGCGCCTTCACTTTCGCCCAAATGAGCTCGATCATCTCTTCGGGCTCTTTGCCGCGCAAGTCAGCTTCCGTTACATCCCCTTCCGGAAGCAGATGGGCGTTGAGATACTCAACGAGCCCTTTCAAATTCCACTCTTCCGGAACCTCTTCTTTCGGCGTATGAGCGTTGACGACGCGCTCGATCACCGATTGGATCATCTTTTCGATAATGCCGCGCAGGTTGTCGGAATCGAGCACTTCATAGCGCTGGCGGTAAATGATTTCCCGCTGCTCGCGCAGGACATCGTCATATTGAAGCAGCTGTTTGCGGGCGTCGAAGTTGTTGCCTTCGACCCGCTTTTGCGCCGACTCGACCGCTCTCGTCACCATTTTGCTTTGGATCGGCTGCGAGTCGTCCATTCCAAGGCGGTCCATCATCGCCATTAAGCTTTCCGAGCCGAAACGGCGCATCAATTCGTCTTCAAGCGACAAGTAAAACTGCGACACCCCAGGATCGCCTTGACGCCCGGAACGGCCGCGCAGCTGGTTGTCGATCCGCCGGCTTTCGTGACGCTCCGTGCCGATGACCGCAAGCCCGCCAAGCTCCTTTACCCCTTCGCCAAGCTTAATGTCCGTCCCGCGCCCGGCCATGTTCGTCGCAATCGTCACCGCACCTTTTTGCCCGGCTTGGGCGATGATTTCCGCCTCTTTCGCATGGTTTTTCGCGTTTAAGACGTTGTGCGGGATGCCGCGTTTTTTCAGCATCTCCGACAACATCTCGGACGTTTCGATCGCCACCGTGCCGACAAGCACGGGCTGCCCTTTCGCATGGCGGGCGGCGATGTCCTCAACCACGGCGCGGAACTTCCCTTCCATCGTCCGATAAATCAAATCCGGACGGTCTTCGCGGATGACCGGGCGGTTCGTCGGAATGACGACGACGCGCATGTTGTAAATGTTGCGGAACTCTTCCTCTTCCGTCTTCGCCGTCCCCGTCATCCCCGCCAATTTTTCGTACATGCGGAAATAGTTTTGGAACGTGATCGTGGCTAAGGTCATCGACTCGTTTTGAATCTCGAGCCCCTCTTTCGCCTCAATGGCTTGATGAAGCCCATCGCTGTAGCGGCGGCCGTGCATCAAGCGCCCGGTGAACGGGTCGACGATGATCACTTTTCCGTCTTGCACGACATAGTCGACATCGCGCTGCATCGTCACGTGCGCCCTTAGCGCCAGCTGAATATGGTGGTTGAGCGTGACGTGTTTCAAATCGAACAAGTTGTCGATGCCAAACGCGCGCTCCGCTTTGTTGATTCCTTCTTCCGTCAGCTGGACGCTTTTCGTTTTTTCATCGTATGTGTAATCGACATCTTTGCGCAACGTGCGGACAAACGCATTCGCCTGCACATACAGCTTAGTCGACTTCTGCGCCGTGCCGGAAATGATGAGCGGCGTCCGCGCTTCATCGATCAAAATCGAGTCGACCTCGTCGATGATCGCATAATAGAGCGGCCGCTGCACAATGTGCTCTTTATAGAGCACCATGTTGTCGCGCAAATAGTCAAAGCCAAACTCGTTGTTCGTCCCGTACGTAATGTCGGCGTTGTACGCCGCCTGCTTCTCCTCGCGCGACATGCCGCTTAAGTTCAAGCCGACGGTCATGCCTAAAAACTCATACAGTTTGCCCATTTCCGTCGCATCGCGCGTCGCCAAGTATTCGTTGACCGTCACGACATGCACGCCGCGCCCCGTCAAGGCGTTCAAATAGACGGGCATCGTCGCCGTCAACGTTTTCCCTTCCCCGGTTTTCATCTCGGCGATGTCGCCCTCATGCAAGACGACGCCGCCCATAATTTGCACTTTATATGGGTACAAGCCAAGGACGCGCTTCGCCCCTTCGCGCACAACGGCAAACGCCTCAACAAGCAAATCATCGAGCGATTCGCCTTGTTGGTAGCGGGCTTTGAATTCCTCGGTTTTTTGCCGCAGCTGTTCATCGGACAGTCGGGCCATCTCCGGACCGAGCGCATCCACTTGATCCGCAATTTTCTCGAGCCTTGCCAACTGACGCTTGTTCGGGTCAAATACTTTTTTTAAGACTCCAAGCATAGGAAACGCTCCTTATTTTTCATGGACTCACTTATTCATCATATCATTTACAGGGATAGGTGACAACTGTTGCACAGGCTTAGAGAGGGGCATGTCCAAAAGAGGGAATCACGCCTTGGACTGAAGCTGCTCAATCGCCGCTTCCGCATGGTGAAGCCGCCGGTTCAGCGCATAAATTTCAAAACTTTTCTCCTCAACTTTTTCATGAATTTTGCGAAGCAATATTTGCACATCATCCACAAGCTGCGTTTCGACCCGATGAAGCGTCTCTTTCACTTCCCTCAATTCGTTTTCCACACCATCCAACCGGGTCTCCACACCATTCAACCGCGTTTCCACGCCGTCCAACCGGGTCTCTACACCATTCAACCGCGTTTCCACACGGTCTAACCGCTCTTTCACCGCGCCCATTTCCTGTTCGAGGCCGACGAGGCGTCCGTTCATCTCCGTCAAACGGCCATCCATCTGCTCAAACCGTTGGCGAGTTTCTTCTTGGAACGCCAAAAATCCTTTTTCCATGTTGTCCAACTTGGACAAGATTTGACGCAACAGTTCCTCCATCGCTCTCCCCCATTTTGATTTTTCTCATGCATATTATAACATCCCCTGCCAAAAAAAGCAGGGGATGCGCATAGGGAGGCTGTTCAATTTGCCTCGATCAATCCGTATTTTCCGTCTTTGCGGCGGTAGACGATGTTCGTCCGGTTTGTTTCCGCGTTGGTGAAAATGAAGAAGTTGTGCCCCAACAAATTCATTTGCAAAATCGCTTCTTCGCTGTCCATCGGCTTCAAGCTGAAATGTTTCGTGCGCACGATTTCAAACTCCTCTTCATTCTCCGCCGCGGAAGCGCCGATCGAGACAGGGGCAGCCAGCTTCGCTTCTTTCTCGCGGTCGCGCAGCTTCCGATTGACTTTCGTTTTATGTTTGCGGATTTGCCGCTCCAGTTTATCCGTCACTAAATCGATCGCCGCATACATATCTTCATGGCGCTCTTCAGCGCGCAACAACAAATGCGGCATCGGAATGGTCACTTCGATTTTCCCTTGTCCATCGTTGTATACTTTTAAATTGACGTGCACATGCACGTCTTCGGTGCCATCAAAGTAGCGTTCCAGTTTCCCGATTTTTTTCTCCACGTACTCGCGCAACGCTGGAGTTACTTCGAGGTTTTCCCCGCGAACGTTATACATCATCGCTGACCACTCCTTATCTTATAAAACTGTAAATCCCTACACTTTTTATTACCCATCCAATCCATGTTTCAATCAAAAATATTTTTGAAGATTTTGTGAAAAACATAGGAAAATATGGTAAGATAGGCATAGGTGTTTTTTCTTATGATGTGGAAGGTACGGAGTGTGTGAACGATGCGAAAGGTCCATATTTCCCATGCGAAAAGCGGTGACGTGCTCGCTGTCGACTTGTTTGCCGCCAACGGCAGCGTCCTTTTGTCGCGCGGTGTGCGGCTGACAAGCGGCTACATCCGTTCTTTAGCACAAAAAGGGGTTCAATACATTTATATTGACGACAAACAAACATATGACATCCGCCCGCGCCCGCTCATCAGCCCGACCGTGCGCCAGCAGGCAGTGAAAAAAGTGTACGAGACGATGACGGCCTTGATTGAGCAAAAAAAACTGCTCAGCCGTGTGTCCTCCCTCGATTTAGGAAAAGAGTACGAAAAAGTGTTCAAAGACATTTTGGATTATTTGCTAAAACAAGAAGATTTGCTCATCAACTTGTCGGATTTGGTCATTTCCAATGGATACTTTTTCCACCATTCAGTCAACGTCGCCACCATTGCGGGTGTCATCGGCATCGCCAAAGGCTACCGCCCCCAGCAGCTGCTCGACCTTGGCATCGGCGCGCTGTTGTTTGACATCGGCATGACGCAGCTTCCTGATGGGCTCTGGCGGAAAAAAGGATTCTTGACGGAAGAGGAAAAGGAAATCGTCCGCCGCCATACGTATCTCGGCTTCGAGCTGTTGCGGCGCCAGCGCAACATTTCGCTCTTTTCCGCCCACTGCGCCTTGCAACACCATGAGCGGTGCGACGGCAGCGGCTACCCGCGCGCCTTATCGGGCGATGAAATTCACGAATACGCCCGCATCGTCGCCATCGCCGACGTTTTTGACGCCTTGACATCGGCGCGCTACCACCGAAGACAATACTCGCCGCACGAGGCAGCCGAATACCTATCCGCCGCCGGCGGCATTTTAGACTATGATCTGATCAAGCTGTTTCTCTCTCACATCGCCATCTACCCGGTCGCCACGACCGTCTTGCTCAACACCGGGCACGTCGGCGTCGTCTCGCAAGTGTTTCCGGGCTTCCCGCTCCGCCCCATCGTCCGCGTCATCAAAAACCCAGCAGGCGAGGAGCTGAAAAGCCCGTATGAGATTGACTTGCGGAAAGAGATGAACATCACCATTGTCAAGGCCGTTTGACTCTTTTGCCGCTCACGGCAAAAACAGGCGAACGAATGCCGGTTTCATTCGCCCTGCCGCACAAAAGCGGGTGCCCTCGATTCCAGCAAGAGGACACCCGCTTTCGCTTGCACGGCTGGCAAAGCACCGCCGTTCGTTCTTCACTGCACAACATACCGCCGCAGACCGCTCTCCATCGCACTCTTCCACGCCTGAAACGCCGGCGACAACCGTCCACAGACAATACGCTCTTTCGCCGCCGCATCGGAAAATTGCCCGTCAAGCGCCGCTGCCGCTTCCAGCACATCCGCAAACCGTTCGATATGGCCGACCAAATCGCTCTCGTCAGCGAACAGCTGGCATAAATAAACGTTCGTCTCACCGATTTTCCCAAGCGCCAATAAAAGATCCGCCAGCAACACATCCGCATGCATCCGCCGCGGGTCAGAAAAACTCGTCTCCACATAATCGAGCCCTTCTTCGACCGTCTCAAGCAGCGCCGCGTATTGGCGGATGATATTCAGCGCCTCGCTTGTCAATTCCGCCATCCTGAATCCCACCTATCGCCGTTTGTCGTAAAACATCCCGTCAAACGAAAGCGGCTGCTCGTACGGGTGAACGTAGCGGGCGTTCGCCTGCCGCTTCGCCCCTGTCATCCGCAAGTCGCGGCGAATTTCTTCGCACACCCGAAGCAGCCGTGCCTCAATCTCTTGATTCCAAACGATAATCTCACGGCCAAGCTCTTGTTCTTCCTCGCTGTATGGCGGCCGCAGCTTCCGAAGCAGCTCCTCACGCTCCCGAAGCAGCCGATCGACCGCCGCAAGCCGCTCTTCGCGCTCCTCGGACGGCCACGGCAGCGCCGTCGCCTCAAGCAACTCCTTCGTTGCGCGCCAAACATCGTGTACAACGCCCATTACGCCTGCCCGCCTTCCGCGTATTGGCGCTGCCGGTTCAGCTGAATCACTTGCTTCCACGTATCGCGAAACTCGATGACATACCCTTCCACCTCGTCCAAAATCGCCGCATCGTTTTTCACATTCGCCTCGACCAGGCGGCGGTAGATGTAGTCATACATGGTCATCATCGATTTCGCGACGTCATATTCCATTTTCAGCGTCGCCATCAATTCCAACATGATCTTTTGCGCCTTCAACAAGTTTTCATTACGCGCCGCGATATCGCCCGTCTCCATCGCCTGGCGCGCGAGCTTGATAAACTTCAAGCAGCCGTTATACAGCATCAATGTCAACTCCCCAGGCGACGCCGTCTGCACAGCGTTCGCTTGGTAGTGTTGATACGGATTGTTCGTTGCCATCCCGATCACTCCTCTTCCACGTCAAGTGCTGCACACGTTTCAAGATTGAAGCAAGAACGTTTTTTTCAGCCAAACCGCCCCTTTCAAGAGGCGTCGCGCCTTTTCAGTTGTCTCAGCCTAAAACCTCCATCATCAGGAAGCGGATCGCTTTCCGATGATGGCCAAGCGCCAACGGACGCCTGCATGCCACAGCCGCTGATCGTTATCTTTGCATGCCGCCAAAGGCATTCATCAAATACATGCTTTGTTGGTTGGCGCGCTGAATCGCCTCTTCCATCGCTGTGAATTGGCGGTAGTAGCGGTCTTCAATCTGTTTCAGCCGATCTTGAAACCGGTCAATTTGGTCATTGATCTGGATTAAATCGCGCCCGATCGCAAACTGTTGGTTTGTCCAAACGGTTTTCCCCGCCTTTTGCTCGATTTTCCCGATCGTTTCCTTGATCGTATCGCGCAGGCGGCGGGCGATGCCTTTCTCCGCATCGGTCGCACCGTCTTGGTTAAACAACTGATAGACGGCATCCGGATTTTCCTTGATTTTCTCCCGCAGCTTCGTTTCGTCAATGATCAACTTCCCGCCGTCTAGATAATTCGACGACGTCGTAATCCCGATTTGCGCGAGCTGCGAGAACCCGCTTGGGATGTTCGCCCCTTCGACTTTCGTGTACACATTCATCCGCATTTTACTGAGGGCGCTGGACAAAATCGAATCACCGCGAAGCATCCCGCTCCGCGCCTTTTCTTCCCACAGCTCAATTTGCTTTTCCGTCATCGCTTCCTTTTGCTCGTCGGTAAGCGGCGGATAGTCGCGGTAGCGCTCTTCTTTCAGCTCGGCGTTGATTTTGGCGATTGTGTCGTTGTATTTGTCAACAAACCCTTTAATGGCGTTAAACATCGCGTCCGCATCCGTCGCCACCGACACTGTCGCCGTGCCCGTCCCTTTCACCGTATACGTCACACCGTTGATCGTAAATGTATTCGACGAGCGGGTCGTTCGCAAGCCGTTGATGGTGATGTCGGCGTCTTTCCCTGCCGTTTTCCCCGTGAGCTCTTGCCCCGCTACGGTATTCGTAAACCCAAGCTTTTGCGCAAAAAAGTCAGCCGTCGCCTGATCGGCGAGCACCAGACTCGCTTGCGCTCCCGTGTCTTTTTTCATGATCGAAACCCGCCTAGTTTGCTCGTCGTAAAACGCGCTGACGCCAAGGTCTAGGTTGCTGTTGAGTTGGGCGATCAATCCGTCTAACGTCGTTCCTTGTTTCACCATGATCGACGCCTGCTTCGTCGTCCCATCCCCGTTTGTCACGTTGATCGTCAGCGTCACATCAGCGGCAACGGAAAAACTCGCCTTGTCCACTCTCACGGCGGCATCCGACAGCCAGACGGCCGATGTGGCCACTTGGTTTACTTGCATCGTCGTCGCCACGTTCGCCGCACTCGATCCCGCCGTCGCTGTGACGACCGATTCGTTCGAACTCGAGACAGTTTTTTTGAGCATGCTGCTTTGGAGCGTAATGTTGCTGAACAAATAGTCGTCAAGCCCCTGAAGCAACGTGTTCATCGCTCGGTAATCATCACGCTGCCACTCGAGCAGCTGCTTTTTCTGCTTCAATTTATCAAGCGGCATCCGCTCCGCTTTCATCAAATCGCTCACGATTTTGTCAATGTCCATCCCGCTCGCGAGGCCGCTGATGCGCAACGTATTCGCCATTTCGACTCACCACCGTTAAATTTTTTTATCGACAATCAACCCGACAAATTCCATCATTGCCGCATATATATCCAAAAGCTTTTTCGGCGGAATTTCGCGGATCACCTCATGCGTCTTTTCATCGATTACTTGCACGTAGTACTCATTCAGCTCCTTATGCAGCTCAAACCGAATTGATGTATGGCTTGGCTGCAGCAACTCATTCAACCCATTGACTACATTCTCGAGCTCATCGTGCGAAAACAGCCGCGCAGGAGAAGAAACAGACTCCTCCCCTTCCGGCGGCCGCACCGCCGACAGCCCAGCATTCGTCTTCGCCTGGTCATTTCGCATCGGTTCATACGAAGGAAACGAAGAAGACAACCGTTCAATCGTCATACGACCCGCTCCTTTGGTTTGGACGCTTTCTATGATTTATATCGGATGAAACATGGGAAGTGTGAAGTGGGGAAAGGAGAGAAATGCGGTGGGTAACGACGAAAGAGTCCTTCTTGGAAAAATTGATGTATAATAAAGGTATCGAAAAGCAAAGGAGATGAGTACATTGGGGTTGGAGCATTTAGAGCAGTTTTTGAAACAGAAGAAAGAAGAAAGGGAGCGAAAGCAACTCAATCGCGAGGAGTTAAAAAAGCAATGGCTACGTGAAATCGAATCGTTCTATAGGCAAATCGAACCATTCCTTACCCCATTGCAGGAAAAAGGGTTGCTGTCAGTGAAGCGGGAAAACATCAAAATACAAGAAGAACTTCTCGGGGAATACACGACAGAAAAATGGCAGCTCCATTTTCCCGACCAAATCGTCACGATCGAACCGGTCGGGAAGGAAGTAATCGGCGCAAACGGGAGAATTGATATGATCGGAAAAAACGAAACCGTGAAATTTCTGCTAGTCGATCAACAGGCGCTGTCACCGAACATCACCGTTTCTTTTCCCAACTTGCCGGCTGAGGCATTCAAGAAGAGGGGCCTTCTCCGTGACAAAGACGACATCGAATACGCCTGGAAAATCGCCACTCCCCCGCCAAACATCCGGTTTCTTGAGCTAAACGAAGATTCTTTTTCCGACGCTTTATTAGAGGTTCTTGTGCGTTGAGACGGACGGTTTTGTCGGGGGAAGGAAAATTTTGTTTTCACCAGTCTTGTAGATCTATGCGCGATAAACAACTGCACAATGCAATGCCAGCTTTCTCGCTTTAGCGGTTGATAACATCGTTTTACTAGGGGAATCATGAATTTCGGCATGATATGGATTTCGTCGCGACGGACAATAAACAAGATGAGCGCCGATATCCATACAAAAACCGGCTTCAACATAGACGACAGCCTTTACTTTTTCCACACCAAAACGGTCTTGAAACCTAGAAACGACCTCTTCCTCCGTGCGTCCACCGTCTCGGTCAACAGAAACCCCTCTCTTATCTTTGAACAAAGCAGATGATGGACGATTGTGCTCCTCATCCCATACAATGCTCGGAAAAACAGCCCTAAACAGCCTTTCTTCCCGTCCGATCTCTGGTTTCATAAAAGTCAACAATGATTCGATTTATCTCCCGCACATCGTATGGGATCGATTTTTCCATTTCACGTCCATCTGCATATGACACAAAAACATCAATTTTGTTTTCAAAAAGTTCAAACTCCAAGTAATCTCCATTTTCTTTTTCAAACTCAAGCTGAATGCTATCTCGTGCTGTGGGGAACAGCTTCGGCTGCTTAATGATCGTGTGAATCACACTGAAGACCTTCTCAATCAATTTATCGGAAAATGAATCCGCGCCATTTCCATTCCAATCGTTCCCCAGTTCTCTGATGGCTTGCAGTTTGGCTATGTTTTCTGCCTTTCGCACTTGGTCATAAATAAAGGGAGTCACCCGTCCAAAAGAATGCTCATTTCGCCATATCACCGTTTTCATCGGTGTTGCTGTTTCCTCAACATGGGGCAACCAAACATGTTCCTCTCCCACTGTTTCCCGAATCAATGGTTCCGAAACGGGGAAACGGGCACGGACAGCTTGGGTTTTCGGCAAACGAAAATACTCGTCGATTCCAGTAGATGAAGACTTCTCTGCGGGTAAAATCATCGCTGTGTCCCCTCGTTCCGAATTTGTTCCAACATCATAATATGCTCACCCAGCCACTCGTGAAAAAGTTTCGCGGTCTCCAAATTCATCACAACCCCAGTTGACACATAGCGGATCACATTTTCCTCATGGTCAGGGGGCTGTACATCCGTCTTTCTTGCTGGTTGTCCCGTTCCTTCAAACACGTATGTTTCCTCGTAAGGCAAGGGACGGCGTTCAAAATAAAAGTTCACAACAATCTCCCCCTGCGGAGAAATTCCGCCGTGCGCCCCATTGACGTAGACAGGATTATAGTCATCAGCAAACAAGTATTTAAAATGAACGACCTTTTCTTTGCCAGACATGATACAACCTCCATGCCACAGTCTTTATTTTCATTATGAACATACGTTTTGAAATAAACAAGATGTAACCTTGCCCTTAATACCTAAGGTCCAAATTGTTAACGATACCTAAATCATGAAACCGTATTTTTCCTTTCTCCATTCCCATCGCCATTTCCTGCCGCGATCACCAATAAAAACTCAGAAAGCTGCTTCCATCACATAAAAACCAGGCGGCAAACCTCGTTATTTTCGATAAAAGGAGAGCACTTTGTTTACCCCTTCTATAACCGTTCGAATATCATATTCGCTCATTTTCGGAAAAATGGGAATCGTTAACGCCCCTTCATACCACTTTTCCGCCACCGGGCAAATTCCTTTCTTGTATCCTAATCGTTGATAATAAGGGTGAAAATAAACTGGAATGTAATGAACGTGCACACCGATATTTTCTGCCCGCAACGCTTCAAAGATCTCTTTACGCCCAACACGGAAATGCCCCAATTGCAACTGAAGCACATATAAATGCCAGCTAGAGTCAACATATGGAAGTTGATAAGGAATGCGTACACCAGGAACGTTAGAAAACGCCTCATTATAGATCGCAGCAATTTCTCGCCGTTTCTGCACAAATGCATCAAGCTTTGTCAACTGGCTGAGCCCAAGCGCTGCTTGCAAATCCGTCATTCGGTAATTGTAGCCGAGATCCACCATCTCATAATACCAAGGCCCTTCATCATTGTTTACATTTTCTGTTATAATCCCATGCGTACGAAAGCGTTTTAATTTATGATAATACTCCTCATCGTCAGTGACAATAATCCCTCCCTCACCAGTCGTAATATGCTTGACAGGATGAAAGCTGAACATCGTCATATCGGCCAACGAGCCTACTTTCTTTCCTTTATAACACGAACCTAGAGAATGAGCTGCATCTTCGATGAAGACGAGACCATATTTTCTGGCGATTTCCCGAATTGGATCTAAATCGGCAGGCTGGCCTGTAAAATCAACGGCAATAATCGCCTTCGTGCGCGAAGTGATGGCCTTCTCAATCCGGCTTGGATCGATATTGTACGTTTTTTCGTCAATATCCACAAACACAGGTGTTCCGCCAACATACAGAACACAGTTGGCGCTGGCTGCGAAGGTAATCGGGGTCGTAATCACCTCATCTCCCCGAGAGATGCCAGCGGCAAAGCAAGCGCCATGTAAAGCGGCTGTTCCATTGGCAAATGCCACTGCGTATTTTGCGCCGGCGTATCGGGCGATCGATTCTTCAAATTGCTGAATTTTCGGCCCTTGTGTAATAAAAGGGCTTCTTAATGTCTCCACCACCGCTTCAATATCATCCTCATCAATCCATTGCTGTCCGTAAGATAAAAAAGATTCACGCACAGGAGTCCCCCCATGGATGGCTAACTTCATGCTTCATTTCCTCCTTGACATCTCGACGAAGAAAAGCCACCCGACTACATCAGGCGGCTCGTTTTGATCCATTCTTCCGTCTTTTGAATCCCTTCTTCAAGAGACACTTTCGGTTCCCAGCCTAACAGCCGTTTGGCTTTCTCATAATTGCATAACAACTTCTGAATCTCGCTCTGTGGGTGAATATGGGGAACATGCTCAATCCGCTTTTCATCGCCCACGATGAGCTTGGCCAAATCATTGATCGAAATGTCCCGGCCTAATCCAGCGTTCACGATTTCCCCGTTCACCTTGTCTGAATAGCCTGCCTGAACAACAAATCGCGCACAATCGTCCACATACAATAAATCGCGTGTTTGCGTGCCATCGCCGTAAATTTGCAACGTCTCCCCCATCAATTTTTTCCGAATAAAGATGGCGACAACCCCGCCTTCGCCGCTCGTTTTTTGATAAGGACCATATGTATTAAACGGACGCACAACTACAACGGGCAGGTGATAAGCATAGAAATAAGACAACACCATATTTTCCGCCGCAATTTTCGCTCCAGCATACGGCGAAGCCGGCTTGGTCGGGTGAGTTTCGGCAATCCCTGTTTCATGATAGCAACGGTCATACACCATGCATGTGCTCATAAAAACCAATTTGGTTCGATGCTTCCGACATTGTTCAAGGAGATAAAACGTTCCAATCGTATCGTTGTAAAACGTTGTTCTTGGATCATCAATGGAATCTTGCACATTAATCGACGCCGCTAAGTGGTAGCAAAGATCATATTCATGTTCACGAAAAAGCTGTGCAAGCAAACGTTCGTCTTTGATATCCCCGACGATGAATTGCTTCAAATTCGGATGATGGCGAAACTCGGAAATATTTTCTTCCCGCCCATTCGAAAGGTCATCCACAATCCAGACATCATGCCCATCGTCAAGTAGCCGTTTCGCCACGGCGCGCCCAATAAATCCCGCACCGCCTGTCAACAATATTCTCATACGGATCACTCCTTACCATAATAAATCCCATGTCACCGGCGTTCCTTTTTTCACGTCGCGTTTCACGGTTTTTCCAAGCAACTGGTCGAAATATTTCGGTGGCAATCCATTGCCAGGACGAATCGCGCGGACGTTTTCCTTCGTCAACGTCTCGCCTGCCTTCATATCTTGCACAATGTATAACGACCGCCGATGTTTCAATGATGCTTTCTCCGCGTCCGTAGGGCCATATTGAACATGGCCGATGCTTTGCCAAGCCCGTTCCGTTTCGATCACTAATGCAGCCATTTCATGCGGTTCCATGGAAAAAGCTGCATCTACTCCTCCTTCTGCGCGCGAAAGAGTAAAATGTTTTTCAATGACAGTGGCGCCGAACGCAACAGCGGCGACACTGACCCCAATGCCCATCGTATGGTCGGACAGTCCGACTTGACATTGAAACAGCTCTCTCATATGCGGAATCGTCGCCAAATGTGAGTTCTCTGGCGTCGCGGGATATGTGCTTGTGCATTTTAATAAAATGAGATCACGGCAACCCGATTCTCTCGCCGCTCTAACCGTTTCGTCCAACTCCGCCGCTGTCGCCATCCCTGTTGAAATAATTAATGGTTTCCCTGTTGCGGCAACCTTGCGGATTAAAGGCAAATCCGTATTTTCAAACGAGGCGATTTTATAGGCAGGCACATTCAGTTCCTCTAAAAACTCAACGGCCGTTTCATCAAAAGGGGTGCTGAACGCAATAAGCCCTAATTCTTGACAACGCTGAAAAATCGGCTCATGCCATTCCCAAGGCGTGTAAGCTTCCTGATAGAGCTTATAAAGCGAATTCCCCTGCCAAAGGTTATCGGGGTCATCAATAAAAAAATCTCCTTCGTCCATATCGAGCGTCATTGTATCCGCCGTATACGTCTGCAATTTCACCGCATCGACGCCTGCCCGCGCTGCTGCTTCCACGATGGCCAACGCTCTTTCCAACGATTGATTATGGTTGCCGGACATTTCCGCAATAATAAACGGTTTATGATTCGGCCCAATAAGACGATGGCCAATTTGAATGTCTTTGATCAATGGATCATCCCTCCAATAGCGCCTCCACGACCGGATGTACGATAGACGCTTTTGTACTCCCCACCAATTCGAGCGCTTTGCGGCTCATGTGCTTCAGTTGTTCCCGTGAAGCAATCGCTCTATACACTATATCGGCATAATCAGCCGATTTTACATCTGCATGCCAACCTATATTCCAAACGGCTCCGTACGCGGCGGCGTCTTCCGTCGATCGCCTTTGGTTTTCAGCAACGATTGTCACCGCAGAGGGCAAGCCGAGAAAGCAACGTTCCCACATCGACGCGCCGCCAGCTCCAAGCGAAAAATCCGCCTTTGCCATCAGTTCGGCAAGGTAATCAATTTGACAATGGTAACGAAATCCTATTTCACGACAGAATTGTTCCACGCGAAAACGATTCAAATTGGCTTTACCTACCACAACGTCAACTTCCACATCAAGAGCATCCAACTCCCTGAAAGCATGCAACGCTTTCTCTGTTTCATTCGTCGGATCGCTGCCGCCAAAAAATAGGAGTATCCGTTGCACTTGGCCACTACGAAGGCTTACGAATTTTTTGGCTTCATAAAATTCCGGCCGCAACAACATATATTGCGGGCCTAACAATAGACGGCAGCCTGGCGGCACAAGTCCATGATACCGCTGTTGCGCCTGTTGGTAATAGTTTTGATCCAACAAAATATCACATTGATGAGGTCGGTTCGCTAAATCATCCATCACCATCACATGGCCGACATAGGCTTTCACTTTTTCTTCCCAGCGGCGATCAAGCTCATAATGGTCGACAATGCACCAGTCGAGCGGTTGGAGCAACTGCCGGATCACCTCAATCGTCCACTTGGCATCGACTTCTTGTACAACAGGTCCCTCGTAAACAAGGCGAAACACAGGAAACCCTTTATTTTCAACCTCATCGCACAAATCCCCTGGGCCTACCCTCATCGCAAAATAAACGGCACAACCGGCTTCTTTCAGCATCCTCGCCAATGCCAAACAGCGCATAACATGGCCGGTGCCGATCGCAGACGATGAGTCGACACGGAATAAAATACGCATGATCCTATTCGCCTCTACCCATTCAAGCCATAAAATGTTTGTGATAAATAACCGTTTCAATAATTTTTTCCGCTCTTGCCAACCAAGTATGCTTTTCCATCGCTTTCTTTCTTCCATTCTCAGCAATCTTCTGCAACGTTACTTTATTGTCCAAAAATGACTGTATCCTAGCATGAGGATATGGAGTAAAAGAGTACAAAAGAAGATCCTCTCCGTCCTTAAATTCACTTTCCAAAAATAGATTGTTGTCTGTCAAACTAACGGATCCATTTAGCATAGTCGTAAAAATTCTCTCATGACCACCGTGAACGAAATTGGGCAAAACATTCAGAACAAGTTTGGAGTCCTTCATCTTCTCATATACATCTCCAAAACCAATAGCCCGATTCAACTTTATGGAATGATGATTAGTGAATAAAGTTTCCCATCCATTCCCATATACTTCAAATCTAGCATCCAACTTGGCCGTTTCCAAAACCGCTTCCATTCTTCTCCTATTTCGTATATACAAATCTACATTCACAAGATGACTCCAAAAGTTAACGTGATGCATATATTCCTGATCAATTCCATAGTCGACAAATACACTCTCAGCTATATCAATTAACGTTTGATTATGAGTATATAAATATTTTTCCATAATTGCATCAAACAATTTACCGATATACTTATCACAGTCTGTCCACTGTTTTCGGAAGTGATCTGGATTTGTAAACGTCCCCACAAATAAAATATCGATCTTTCTCTCTTCTATTGTCTTACTTGAAACAGAAACCTCATGATACGAAGAACCATGAGGAATAAAAACTTTGGAATATACTCCATTCAAAAAGGTTCTTAGAAATGAAAGATGGGTTTGATCCACAGTCGAAACAATGAGATTTTTTACCCCTTGGTTTAATCGATTTATATGATACATAGGATGGTCAACTAAAAAGGCGAATAATGGAATATTTAAATGGTCATATAACGACTGATCTCCAACCTTTATGTCAATCCCCATGGCATTCATTGAGAAGAAGAAAAATACATCTTTTTCTTTTAAAACTCTTTCAAGTTCTGCTATCCATGAAGATGCTAGAAGATCTATAATTTTCACTTCAAAACCAAGTTGTTGAAAACTTGCAGCGAGATCTTGAATAAAATATCGAAGCACACCATACTGACTTTGCCCATTATAAAGGACAATCGTTTTATTTTGATGACTCATCGCTTTGCCTCCGCGTACACATTTTACACCACCGGTTTTTGCTGAACGTGGGCGTTGAGTTTGGCCACATCGGGATGAGCCAGTAAAAACTGAACGACCTCGCTCGAACGAACGAGCCGATTCCCTTTGAAATGGTTCGCAACGGCCGCGCACAATTGATAGTCTTCTTCGGTATCCAACGTGATGCGCAACTGCGGTTGACAAATGTCTTTCGGCGCTTGAACATAGGTGCGGCGGAATTCACTCGGAAATTCATAGGCGTAGTACGTCACATGCTCACGATGACGCGGCTCTTTCCCATGATGATAAATGTATTCGAGCGCGGAAAACGACACCATTTCAACCACTAGACCGCGCGGCAGCTCTCCTTCCACCATGACGATATCAGATGGCTCAGCCTTCATGGCCGCAACAACTTGATTGGCTAGTTCAAAATCAACAAAAGGGCAATCCGCCGTCACGCGAATGACATAATCGGGCTGATGAGGCTTAGCGCACTCGTAATAGCGGGCAAGCACGTCGCCCTCTGAGCCGCGGAAACAAGATACATGGCGTTTCTGGCACCAATTTTCAATCGCATCATCTTGCATCAGAGTGGACGTCGCAACCACCACTTCATCAATTTCTTCTACTTGTTGGCACCGCGAAACAACATAGTCCAACACAACCGTGTTGCCAAGAGGCATCAGCACTTTGCCAGGCAACCGAGATGACCCCATCCGAGCTTGAATGATGATAATCGTTTTCAACTGAATCCTCCTTTACAAATCGATGACGAAATCGGCTGGATACCGAATTTGCCTCTTCTCCTTCAGTGAACGGTTAAAAGGATAATCGTCCAAATTCACCCCTTGCGACTCAAGCAAAAACCAATAAAAACTGTCCAAACCGGCTTCGAGGCTTACCGTTGAGGCTCCACCGAAGCGGGGGTTGCATTCGATGAGATGAAACTGCCCCTCATGATCGATGATCACCTGCATCACCGCATGCCCGTACAGCCCTAAATATGTGGCAACACCGATACACAAGTCTTCCAATTTCTCATTTCTGATCGTTGTCGTAATTTGCGACTCCCCGTTTATGACATAGTCTCTTTTTCGAGCCACCGCCCCCTTTGCCTTTCCTGCACGGGTCATATAAAGGTCGATACTCATTTCTATTCCAGGAATAAAAGGCTGAAAAACAGGGGCCTCCAGCTTTTGGGCATGCCGATGTGCTTTTTCTTTCGTTAAGCAAAGCCCTATGGTTCTCGCTCCCGCTCCATAACGTTCCTTCACAACATAATCACCATCATTCAGTTCTTCCAGCGAAAGCGCCGTCGGAACGACAGGAAATCCATGAGCGGAGAGCACCTCATAAAACCGTAGCTTATCAAGACAAATGTCAACGGCATGTTGTTCAGACACCATGACAACGATGCCATTCTCTTGAAACACTTGACGATAAGCAGAGAAGAAGGGAAGCTCTCCATCCCTTGTCGGTATAATGAAGCGGATCTGCTTCTTGCGACAAATCGAAATGAATTCTTCAACAGTGAAATGCTCTAAAGAAGGCATTGGCCAGAATTCATCGACAAAATATTTCCCAATACAATTTCCATTCCGATCAGCGCCAATCAGAATCCCTGACATTCCCATTTTCTTCATCGCGCGTCGAACCGCTTGAAGCAAAGGAACCTTTTTCGAAATGCTGGTCACCAAGACGTTGATACGAACCACCTCTCTCACCAAACAGGGGAAAAAGAGCCGATGACGCTCCTTAGTCGACTTACAAACGCTTGTCAATCAATTCTGTCAACGAACGAATCGTCATATCGGCTTCGTATTCGACCCCCAACTTCGTTCGCATATGATCGCCAACATCCCGAACAATCCTCACTGTCCCCATCCCGAGCCGTCTGGCGGCAATAAAATCCTTATTTGGGTTATCACCGATGTATACGCAATCGCGAAAATTCAACCCCAAACGCTCGGCCATCTTTCGATAAGGCGTCTCACTTGGTTTCCAATGCTCTTCCCCTAAATCCCCCGTCACAATGATGCAATCAAACAACGGTTCAAGATGAAGCGCCTTAATTTTGGCCCATTGCGCCACCGAATTCCCGTCCGTAATCAAGCCCAGCTTTTTGCCTTTTCTTTTTAAATAGACCAAAACCTCTTTCGCATCATCATATAAAGAAATGACAGGTTGATGTTTGCGGTAAAGACGGACTAGATCAGGAATACTGACATCAATCCCTAACCGGCTGCATACATGATCAAACACCCGGCCACGCCCGTTTCGCTGCCATTCATGGATCAGTATTTGATAAATGCGGCTTACCCCTATATCCGGACGCTGATTCGCCAGCTCATTCGCCACCGTCCAGAATCCAGATCTGACGTAATCGTGTTCGCAATATAGCGTGTCGTCGAGGTCGAAGATGTATCCTTTGTAGCTCATCAGTTACTCCAGCCCTTGTGATAGTATTAGAACACACTTCCAAAATCCATAGAAAAAGGTTCATCGCCACAACGTATACTTGATAAGAAGGGCGTTTTTTTGAACTGTCATGAATCAAACATTTCATTTGCTGATTCTTCCTTATATCCTTATAGGCGTAAAGAAGACATGTTGCGAAACAGTCAAGTACAACTTTTGATGAAGAGTCTAGAAGTCCGGTGAAAAACAATATATTCGCTCGATTTGTGAGAAATCGTAAGGAATTAAGTGGTGTTTATGAAAGTTTTTTTAATTTAAGAAACACGGTTAGAGAGCAGTGTTTTCTCTTAAATCACCGACCTTCTAGAAAAAGATTTATTGCTGATCATAAGAGATTAATTTAGAACGTAATTTTCTCCATGTAAACTTCAGCGATTTCCAAGTATAAGGGGGGGGCGACTGAAGATTATAACGAGCATCTAAATAATTAGGGTAAAGTTCTAAAGCTCTTAGCAGCAAATTCCTCCCTTCCTCTACTTTTCCTCTGATTAACTTCACAGCTCCTAAATTATTTAAAGATGCCCCTTCACACTGGTTAATGTTAAGTATCTCTGCAAATCTTTTCTCAGCTTCTATTGCGCTCTCGGTCTTCAGAAAATAAATCCCCTCTAAAAATAAGAGCTGCTCATAATTACAATCATTATCTTTTAACTCTTGTATAATTGTATAGCCTTCCTCCCATTTGTCTAAACGAAAAAGAATAGAAACATAATCACACATATTCTGCTTAGGAGAAAGTTGCGTCCTTCTAAAGATCGCTTCTTTTATCTTCTCTAATGAATAAGATAATAGCACTTTTTTTTCATACTCATGCATGGTAGACATACTCGCAGATAAATTACGAGAATGTCTTCGAATATCAACTAAATGTTTATTGATATGGGCGACTCCGCTATGTTCACTCATTCGCAACCATAAATCCCAATCTTCTGCATAACGATATTCAGTATTGAATCCACCTACTTTTCGAAACAACTCCCGATTCACTAAGGTACCGCTTGTCGCGATTGTATTCCTTAATAGCAGAAATCCCAAAGCTTCCTCTTTTCTATATGGACGACCGTAGTTTAAATTATCTATCACATTCCCATGTTCATCAATATGGCGATAGTTGGGATGAGCAAGGAAATACTCTGGCTGATCACCTGTTCGATTCAAACGTTCCAAATGTGCTTGAAGCTCTTCAATTAATAGCGGATGAGCTATATCATCGGAATCCATAAATAGGATCCAATCACTGTCTGCATGCTCAACCCCAATATTTCGTGCATAGGAAGGGCCTAAATTTTGTTTCAATTGAATCAACTCTATATTTTTGTTTTCCCGTATCATGCCATCAATGATTTCTAACGTACCATCCTGACTGCCATCATCTACAATAACGATTTTATGGAGCGGCTTTGTCTGATTTAAAAGGCTGTCAATGGTCTGTTCAATATGCAACTCTGAGTTAAAGGACGGAACAACTGCGCAAATAGTAGTCATTATTTATCACCCCATACAGAAATTTCCCCACAAAAGTCCCCATCCTTTCTCCTCATTATTTCAGTTCCTCTCTAAAAATATCCTTGTATAAACAATCCAACTTATGTTTCTGATTTTCCCATGAATAGTATGCTTTAGCATGTTCGAAAGATTCTTTCGAAAAAACATTGTTATTTAACTTATTAACAATATCGTCAGCAATGGACGCTATGTCCTTCCCAATTGGATAAGTAATCCCTACACGAAATTTTTTGACAATCTCAGAGAAAGCAAACCCATCATATGTAAAAAAAGGGATATCAGAAAAGATAGCATCGAATAATTTATTCGGAATAGCGTATTTGTAATTTCTCAATACATGTTGTCCATAGTGATGCGGAAAATACAAGTAACCATCACAAGCATAAACATATTTAATTAAATCTGTGTATTCTAATCTACCTAAATAGATAATCTTATGAGATTGTTTATGCTCTTCTTTTACATAATTATCCAACAAACCATCACCAATAATAATGAGCCGAAAGTGACCTGGCATCATCTTAATCATTTCAATAATCGTATCAATGCCTCTATCTGGCATAATGTTTCCGGCAAACACAAAATATTTACACTCTTCACTGAGTCCAAGCTCTTGGCGTGTTTGTTGTTTGGATTTAGTCACTATATGTGAGGAATAACGAGTATTAAAAATCACCGTCCTAGGGCAGGTGAGAGAATACTCATTGGAAAGAACATGTAACATTTCTTCACTGACAGCTATGACCCCGTCTGCAAACCTTATATAATTCCCACGATTTTTTCCTAATTGAACAGCGGTATTATATTTATTTATATCATCCCCATAATTTCGCTTTTCAATATAGTCTGGGAAATACTCGTGTGAATCTGCTATCCACTTTGCCTTTTGTTCCCTAGCCATTAAATATCCAATTGGCCATGTCTCTGGATCATGACAATGGAAAATATCAAAACGTTCTTCCTTCAGCAAAGCGTCTCTCAATTGAAAATGTGCTATTAAATATTTATCAATTAACACCGAGGTGCCTAACTTATAATCTAATACTCTCCTAATATGAATATTGTCTTCATAATCATACTCTCGATCACCTTTTTCTTTTTGACAAAAGAGCGTCGCTTCATATCCTAATTCCACCAAGGTTTTTGTCATTCTCCATACTCTAGGATCTTTATTGCTTGGATTGTCTGACAAGACTGCCACTCTCAACTTTTTCATAATTAACACCCTTTAATTCAATAATCTTTTTTTGTCGCAAAAACATTAATAGATTTCCTCGTTTCGATTTCCGATGGAAGATGCTTTAACGTTCCATTATCTTCTATCAAGTATATTTTATATCCATAGCCAATTAACAACTTCTGAAGCTCTATATCGGAAAATCCTAATCTTGATAAACAAATAGGATTAATTTCTAACATAATATCTGGTGCTTTGGAAGATGTGAGGAGATGTTCAGCTCCCTGAAAAGCAAGCATTTCCGCTCCTTCAATATCAACTTTAATAAAATCTACTTTATCAATCGCGTTTCGTTTAACATAATCATCCAAGCAGATAGTTTCTACCCTTTCTCGGTCATAAACGTGTTCAAATTGTTGCACAATTGATTTCATTCCTCCATTCTCATCGGAGTTAGAATACAAAGTCATATAACCATTAGCATTTGAGACAGCTACTTGATTAGCCACCACATTTGATAATTGATTTAAATAAATATTATCAACCAATTGTCTAAAATTTTTGTTATCCGGTTCAAAACAATGGACCGCCCCGCTATTTCCAACTCTCCGAGCAAACATTAAAGTATAATAGCCGACATTCGCCCCCAAGTCAAAAACAGTTTGGCCAGGCTGAACTTGTCGTGATAAAAATCGAGTTTCCTTTTCTTCATAATACCCATAATTATAAATTGTGTTTTGGATAAACTCCCTTATGTTAAGCATCATTTTAAATTCGATATTGTCTAACTTCACCTCATGAATAATTCGTTCATCAGGAATATCTTCATAGTTATAATAAAACTGCTCTCCTACTTTCCAATAAAACAATGGATCAAACTTCTCTATATCATATAAAACAAACGCCTTAGAGCGCAGGCCGTTTCTTTCTAACTCTGACAAAATCTCATTTTGAAAAGAGTATGAGGAAACAACAATGTATTTGATATGGTCGATCCAACCAAGGACCTCTTGAAGCGAATATACTGGGATTCCCATTATTTGCTCATATTCTTGATAACTAGAAAGAATCCCCCGGATAGAATGAAGCGAAATATTTTTTTCTCTCAGAAAGCCAAATAAAGCAACCGTATGCTCTCCCGCACCCCAAATCAATATCTCATCTTTACCGTCCAACAGTTGTGTAAATAGATTTAAAATTTTTTTTTGCACCTTATATCTTCCAATCATATTAATATCCTCCTTTACTTATTAAATTTGGTATTGTCAAAAGTTTATCCTCCACACTCACGGTTTTCCCTTGAATTTCGACGGTTGAAAGAAAAAAGCTTGCCACCCCCATTGCTTTCGGCCATCATTGAGGCCACCACACACTCAACAGCCAAAACAAAGAAGGAGTGACAAGCTTGTTACCTCAATGATTCGCCTATTGGCTCGAAATCATCAAGACCCAACATCCAATCATTGTCTATTGACTTGGGGCCTTATTAGGAAAATCCTTACGCCGCAAAGACATGGATGAACCGATTCGAAAACCGTACCGGAAACTCCAGGTCGATGACCTTCCGATCATCGATGCACCGGAAACCCTTGATGACCGGAAGCTGTTGGCAGACTACGAGGCGCAGCACGGCCGTCCTTTGCGGCCCATTCAGCGCCGGGCGAAGGCAAAACACCGTGTTCCGGATTCCTTGACCTGTCCTCGCTGCCAGGCGCCCTCTTCCTACCTGTACGCCAACAATGGCGGGAACGGGCAATACCCATGCAAAGTGTGCCAGTGCCGGTTCAACCGCCGGAACCGCTTCACCAAGCAAGCGATCTTTCGTTGCCCGCACGGCAAAAAGACGCTGGAAAACATCAAGGAACGCAAAGAATACAACATCTACAAGTGCAAGAACAACGACTGCCCGTTTTACCAGGCCAACCTTCGCCGGATGACGAACAAGGAGCGCCAACGTTTCAAACAGGATCCTCAAGCCTTCAAGGTGCGGTATTGGTTTCGAGAGTTTTGGTTTGACTTTCTCCCGGTGGCTCCATCATCGCCCGTCAAGCCGAAAGTCGATTGGTCCCGGCTGGCTGCGTCGCCGCACATTCTGGGGCTGGTGTTGACGCACCATGTCAACTTTGGCATGTCTTCCTGCATGACGGCAGCGGCCATGAAGGACCTTCACGGCGTGTCGATCTCACATCAGACGGTGCTCAACTACGCC
Source organism: Geobacillus thermopakistaniensis (assembly GCF_000498995.1). Lineage (NCBI taxonomy): Bacteria > Bacillati > Bacillota > Bacilli > Caryophanales > Anoxybacillaceae > Geobacillus > Geobacillus thermopakistaniensis. Next base: position 73,431 of record NZ_AYSF01000034.1, on the reverse strand, counting down.
AACAGCGTCGCGCTCTTGATGAAGCCCTTTGTCGACCGGTTCCCGTATGAGCTGTCCGGCTCGTTCTGCGGGGACGAGACGTCTATTCGGGTGAAAGGCCGTTGGCATTACCTGTTCTTCATGTTCGACGCGGTGAAAAAGATCGTGCTGTCGTATCGCGTCTCCCCCAACCGGGACACACTCTCGGCCATCCAGGCCTGTGATGACGTCCTGCGAAAGCTGCCGTCCATCCCGGACGACTTGTCGTTTGTCGTCGACGGCAATCCCCTTTACCTGCTGGCACAGCACTTCTTCGCCCAGCACGGGATCCCGGTTCGATGTCCGCCAGGTGATCGGGCTGACCCATGAGGATCCGGCGTCCGAGGAATTCCGTCCACTCAAACCAATCATCAAGCGATTCAACCGGACGTTTAAAGGCAGCTGCCGGCCGACTCACGGGTTTGGCGCGGAAGAAGGCTCGGTCTCCTTTGTCACGCTGTTTGGTGGCGTATTTCAACTTCCTGCGCCCGCATGGTGCGCTCGAAGGCCGGGTTCCCGTCGTCATTCCGGAGCTCGCCGAGCTGCCGCATATGCCAGCCAAGTGGACGAAGCTGATCGCCATGGCACAAGCGTTTCTCCAACAAGAGGCGACCTGACTTTTTTGTCCTCCGGAGCCCGTTGAAGAGAAAACCTGCCGGATTCGGCGAAGCGAACCCTTGACCAACCGAACACCGCCAAAGGTAAAATTCAGTAAGGGCAAGGGCGGCTTTCCTATGCCCTCTTTTTTGTCCCCGTCGCCCTTGACGTCCCTTTCGCACCTTTGGCGGGTGTTGGTCAAGGGCGAATCCGGCTCTCGACATGCCCTACGATGCTCCATGGGATGGCTTGTGTGGAGCTTTCATAGAACTTTTGACGCTACCTTAAATTTACAAAATAAAGCAAGGGAATAAACGTATCTTCTGAACTCGAGAAAATAAAAATAACACAATGCAACAAACCCTATAACCCCCATAACGAAAAAAATCATCACCGATAGAAGAACGGGAATGTTAAATCACATTTTGGATATCGCATCTTTTCAAGGCCAATGTAGTCTTTCCTATTTTCGTTTTTTTACAAAGCAATGTTTGACGCTAGGTGAACACACCCAACAAAGTTAATATTTCCTATATATTTCTATGAGTTTTGGTAAAACAACCTTCTCCAAGTCATGGTACTTCTCTACATATTTTCTTCCATGATCACCTACATGAATCATTTTTTCTTTATCATCTACTAATTGATCAATAACCTCTTCAAGATTATCTATCGTCGCAGATATAATGGGTAGATCATGAGGATAACCTTTTTTAACAAAATCGTTGATATAAGTAATGACTGGCTTTTTTAACGCCATTGCTTCAATCGATAACATTCCGTAAGTCCCGTATAATAGATGATCAATAATAATATCTCCTTTGGCTAGCTCTTTGAGAAAATCATTATGATTTTGATTCTCGATTAAAATAAATTCAATATCGTTTCTCTTCAAACATACTTTCTTCATAATATCAACAATATAGTCTGTTCCTTTAAACGTTCGATTTGTTGGGGCATGTATAATTTTCAATTTTCTCTTTCGCGTTGAGGTAATTGGTTCATAATCATAATTTTCAATACGATATTTATCCAATCCCAAATCAATTGGTAAAGGTAGTATCTCTACGTAATCATAGAAGGGTTGTACATATTCGGCCAGTTCTAAATCTTGGACGATAGATACGGGAATCCATTCAGCGCAATTTTTTATGTATTTAACTACCTCATTCTCATCCACCAAAAAATTTTTATACATCAATCTCGCATACGGATTAAATTTCTCCAATACACTAGGTCTCCTTACATCGGTTCCATTGTGGTGCATAAATAATTTTTTTCCTTTAGACGACAAATAAGGCAAATCTTTTTGGTCATATAGAAATGTGTGGGCAAAAAAGAAATGAAAAATATCATAGTGATCTTTATGTTCTTCGAATATTTTTTGACGAACTCTTATTTTCTCATGTTTAGTAAATCTATTAATATCAAAGTCAATATCAGCTTTTTCGAAGCAATGTTTTAACAATGAAACAGACTTAGTATCATATCCCTTTTCTCTAAAAACTTTTGAAAAGGTTGTATTTAATCCACAAACAGATATTAATCCATAAAAAATTTTCAAGCTCAACCTCTTTTCTCCTCCCATCAAAATTCTATGAGCGAAAATATTTGCCCTCCGCTCCCTAAAATTAGGAGTTTTTAACCTCTGAATTCTATTCTCTGGAAAATAAAGGATTCATTACCCAAGAGCTTCATCTCAACATTGTGTATCTCTTCTTGTAAACCAGATATTTGAAATAAAACCTGTTCAAATTGCGGAGAAAATCGCCCTTCTACTCCTCTATCCTTAGCAGAGAACTTCCTGTTATAGCCATCAATCATCATTTGCAATTGATCCGAGCAATCCGCATGCTTCCCCCCAATCACCCGAATCGCCGTCCCTTTAAACTTAAACTTGATCGTTGCATTCGGTTCGTTCGTTTCGTAATACGCGCCGATCACGTCGGATTCCATTGACAGTTGTTTTTGAATTTTGATTTCTTTTTTGCGCCATTGGCCGCTATAGTGAAATGCACTGGACGTGCTTTCGTATCTCTTCCATCCATTGTCCTTATGTTTCAGCGCGGGGTGCAGATACGTTTGAACCAATGGCGCCATTTCGTTATAGACTTGCTGGCATATATGCAAATAGCTGCGGAACGACCGGACCACTTTGTCCGCCTTCACAATCGGATCTTGCTCTTCTCGGATTTCGTGAGCTTCTTTTTGCAACATTTCCGTATAGACGCGAACGACAGGCCGTACGTATACGTCAAAAAAGTCGTTTTGGGTCAAACGGCGAAACTGCTCATCGAAGCGAGCGAATAATTTGCATAATTTGTCTTCTTTTTTTCGAATAGCAGCCTGCTCCAGCTCGTGAAGCATCGCTTCGAGTTCATTGTATCGCTTGATGAAATCGATCATCGCACGATTCATGCGGCCGATTTTGTCTTTCATCCCTTGCATCTGGCTGTTTTCTTGGCCGATATGCCAGTTTTCATTCACGACTTTCTTGGTCAACCGGGTTTGGATGACAGCCTCCAGTGGAAGAAATGACGCCCCGGAAATATGAGCTCCGCCTTTGGTTGTGTTGATGACTTCCATCTGGGAATATGTTTGGATATAATGCTCCATCAACAGCCGCATTTGGTTGAGCGATTCATTCGTCGTGACAAGATGGCCGTATACGTCCTTCACTTGCATGAGGCCATGCCGCTCATGTTCCAGCACTTCAGCGGTCTGTTTTTCTCCCCGTTTGATTTCCTTCGCATAATAGTAATTGTCGCGGAAGGCGAAATTTTGCCCGACAAGAATGACAGGATTTGCCTCCAATTTCGCCAAGATTTGCAATGTAATGATTGCGATCGAAAACGCATCATCAATCACTTCGCTGCTGTCAAGGCTGTCAAGATAGTATGGCGTTACGGTATCTTGGGAGGTGACGGCATAAAACTTTGGCCCCTTGTATTTTTGAATCGTTTCGTATCCGACGCTTGTCCCATAAATCATCGGCACGTTGGCGTCGATCCCTTTGTCAATCATGTCCCAAAACACGGCGAAATTATGAGCCTGTGGATCATACGTGCAAACAGCGTCGGGCAGGATGCCGTTCGCCACTAGCGCTCGATTCGCCGATCCGACAGCAAAAATGTAAGCCAGTCCATTTTCCTTTATATAACGGAGGTTGTGATATTCCTCTTGCAGCGACGGCCCAGCCGCCACGAGCAAGACAGGTTTGGAACGAAAATGCTCTTTTCGGCTGAAAATGCTCGGTGATCTCAACGTTGTCGGCAAATTCATGACGCTGTTTAGTGTCCAACGTTTTCCAAATGCAAATTCTGTCGCCAAATTGATGCGCTTCGACTGCATTAAATCACGAAACTGTCGGACAAATTGTTGAAATGGATCGGCGAAAATACGCTCATAACTCGGCAACGTAATGAGCAACACATTCGTCTCCAGCGCATTCGCAAACTCGGCAAAAAACTGCTTGCGCGAAGCCTCGTCCGTTTCCACATGAAGATAGCGAAGCCGCTGAATCGGCCATTTTGTCATCCGTTTGTATGATAGAAAGTGAAAAAAAATCCATGGATTCGGTTCATAAATCGTGAACGCCTTATCTGGAAACATCGATAAGATTTTTTCTACATGGTATCCGAGCCCGATGCCGTAAAAGAAAAGATGGTCGTGTTGTTCGATTTTGTCTTTGAGCTGTTGGACGAGACGCTCGGCCTCTTGCTCTGGGTTGTATTTGCTGTGCAAATACAAAGGGCGTCCATCCACATGAACTTGAATCGTCGGCAGACCAACATGGGACGGGATGATTTCATATTGCCGCCACATTTGCTCATGCTGGATTTGGTTCCACAGTTGCCAAACGGCCGGGTAGTTGCTTTGCAAAAATCGTTGATTCTCTGCCAACACCATGATGCTCATCTCCCAATCACTCACAGTTCCTCCTATATTAAGCCTTCTGCTAAAATCCAACGGCGCAATGTTTCTTTATCAATCATCTCGCCTTGAAACGGATTTTGACACGGGCGGATGTTCCATTCCTTCGGATAGGCATGCGGTTTCCAGCCGAAAGGAGGCCCGATCACATACATGTCTTCCGTCTCCCATGCCGCATGCGCTTCGTCTTCTGTCATGAGCTCTTCGTACATTTTTTCCCCTGGACGCAAGCCAATTTCTTTGATTTTAATCGTTTCGGCAATGTGATATTTTTTTGAGACTTCCTCAATCATCACCTCAACTAAATCCCTTAGCGCCACCACCGGCATTTTCAGCACGAACACTTCTCCGCCTACAGCCAGTTCGTTGGCTTTTAAGATGAGAGAAATGGCTTGCGACGGCGTCATCATGTAACGAAGCATGTCCATATGGGTGACGGTCACTTCCCGGTCTTCTAAAATCTGCTTTTTAAATAATGGAATGACCGAACCGCGCGAACCCATGACATTGCCGAACCGCACCGCAGAGAAAATCGTTTGCTTCGGCCCTTTTTGATATTCGGTCGCCGCGATTAATCGTTCCGCCGCCAGTTTTGTTGCACCGTACGTGTTCGTGGGCGAAATGGCCTTATCCGTGCTTGTAAATAACACTTTTTTCACTCCGGCGTTCAATGCGGCTTGAATGACATTTTGCGTGCCGATAATGTTCGTTTTCACCGCTTCAAACGGATTGTATTCACAAGCGGGGACATGCTTCATTGCGGCAAGATGAAAGACGTAGTCAATGTCTTCCATCGCCCGCAGCACACGCGCTTCGTCGCGGACATCGCCAATTAAATAACGAAGCACCTTTGAATGTTGTTTAAATTCCTGCGCCAGTTCAAACTGTTTATGCTCATCGCGGCTAAAAATACGAATGACGTTCGGTTCATGCTGCAACAGCGTTTTTGTGAGATGTTGTCCGATCGTTCCCGTGCCGCCGATAATTAAGATTTTTTTTCCTGTGTAAATGCTCAACTCGGTTCACTGCCTTTGCTGTCTCTGTTTAGTTGACCACGTTTGTTTGGACATGCTCCGTCATTTCCTTCCATAGCGGCTTGATCTCATACTGGATCAAGTCGGCGATCAAAATCGCGTCGCCTGCTTCTACAGCTTGAAGCAATTGCCGCAATTGTTCCGCCAGCGTTTCCCGGATGCGAGCGAGCGCTTGACGATCAAGCGAATGTTTCGGGTGTTCGGTGAGCCAATAAAGAGCTTGGTCGATCCATTGGATTCCTTCCAGCATTTGCTCGAATCGCATCCACGCATCTTCCGAAGGCGTTTGGTAAAACTCATCAATGATGCGCTCAATCTCTGGCAAGGCGCGCATCAAATACGAATGCATCGTCTGGAGTACATCTTGTATGTATTCTTCGATCGTCACCGCTACAACGTCAATCGTGCGGATGGAATCGATTCTTTCCTCCATATAGGTCTCAAAATCGTCATACACTTCGACGCCATCGATGACGAGATGGCTCAATTGCCGATCCGCCTCGGCAACCATGCAGAAGATTTTTTGGAACATCGCTTCAAGTTCTGATCGATCATTGCGATATTCAAACGTTTGTCCGAAAATGTTGAGCTGCATGTCTCGCACTCTCCTAAACGAGATTTGTCGGCTATTCTTCGACACCTTCTATCATTATTATCGGATGGCTTTTGCCAATATGAAGCGAATCATAGGAGAAAAATGCTTCCAATGGCTTCATAAAAAAGAAGGAAGGCCTCTCCCGTAGACCGAGAAGAGGCCTTATTGCTTTTTCGATTATCGCAACAGCTGAAGCACGCTCTGCGGCTGTTGGTTCGCTTGGGCCAGCATCGATTGGGCCGCTTGGGTGAGAATGTTTTGTTTCGTAAATTCCATCATTTCTTTCGCCATATCGACGTCGCGGATGCGTGATTCCGCCGCTGTCAAGTTTTCCGCCGACGTATCCAAGTTGTTGATCGTATGCTCTAAACGGTTTTGATAAGAACCGAGGCGGGCGCGCTCCGTCGAAACCGTGTTGATCGCGATGTCGATTTTCGAAATCGCCGCCGTTGCGCCGCTGAAAGACATGATATCTAAAGCATATTCAGGAGTGCCTGCACTGCTGACATCTGTCAATTGGTTCGCCGTTCCTCCAGCAAATTTAGCATTTGCAATGCCTCCAGACAATACGGAGGATACCGATGTACCGTTTGCCGAAGTAGCTGCACCGATAGTGTTGGCAGATGCACCAGATGCGCCAGCCAATCCAAGCGCTTGGGCGCGCATATCGAAAATTTTAATTTCAAACGATTGATTTGTATTCGCCCCGATTTGCAGTTTAATCGGGCTCGCGCCGCTGACATTGCCGTTCAACAATTTTTGCGTGTTGAATTCCGTCGTATTGCCGATCCGGTTGATTTCGGACGTCAATTGGTTAAATTCTTTTTGCAGCTGCTCGCGGTCTGCTTGCGTATTCGTGCTATTGGCCGCCTGCGTCGCCAGCTCGCGCATCCGCTGAAGGATGGAGTGCACTTCATTCAACGCGCCTTCCGCCGTTTGGATGAGCGAAATGCCGTCTTGAGCGTTGCGGCTCGCTTGCTCCAACCCGCGAATTTGGCCGCGCATTTTTTCCGAAATCGCTAGACCTGCGGCGTCATCGCCGGCGCGATTGATGCGGAGGCCAGACGAAAGTTTTTCAATCGATTTGGATGCGTTCGTCGTATTGGTCGTCAACTGCCGATACGTATTCAACGCCGCGATGTTGTGGTTGATTCTCATGTTCTCTTCCTCCCTGAAATGATTTTTTCCACGTCCTTGTGGAACGGCGGGGCTAGGGCGAAAGTCGGCCGCCTTTCGCCGCAAGCCGCGCTCACTTTTTATATCGGCGCGTTTTTTGGAAGTTTAATAGGGAAATTTAAATTTTTTGTCGATGGTGACAAAAAAAGCGCCGCTTGGGCGCTTCGGGTTATGGTTGTTTCCACTGTTTCAGCTTGGCGGTCAGTGCGGTGAGCGACGCTTCGGGCGCTTCGGAGGCGGCGCTGTTTTCGGCTTGGATGGCAAGATACACTTCTTTGCGGTGGATGTCGATATGCTTGGGCGCGTTGATGCCGAGTTTCACTTGGTCGCCTTGAATGGCGAGGACGGTGATTTCGATGTCATCGCCGATTTGGATGGCTTCTTTCAGTTTGCGCGTTAGAACAAGCATAAGCCGCCTCCTTTACGTCGCCACTTTTTCCGGGAAGAGGCGATGTTTCGTTTTGTACGGGGGGTTCGTTAAGATCACTTGCTTGCCGAGGCGCTTATGGACGTTAATGACCACGGGTGCCTGCAAGTTCGCCGTCGTCTCGTGAAACGGGTCGGCGACGGTGAGGATCACGTACACCGCGACGTCGCGTTCGCTTTCGATGTTAAGTTGTTCGACCGTCGCTTCATCCAGTTCAAATTCGTATGTTGGAAAGTACGAAAACGGCTCAATCAGCACAAACCCGAGCGCAGGGGTCTCGACCGACTGCAAGATGACAAACGGCGTGTCGGCGAGCGGAAGAAGGACGAACCGCTTTTCGTCGGCGAATCCGGGCAAGCCATGTGGGAAATGGATAATGTCTTCTTCCTTCACCGCCACGGTTCCGTGGTATTTGGTGTCGATATTCATGAATCGTCCCTCCTGTTTCCTCAAATGACGACGTCAATGTGAAGCGACGGGCGCTGGGCGAGGCGGATCGCCACCTCGCCCGGCGTGTAGCGAATGACCGGTGGATGCGTGCGGGCGCGGATGACCGGTTTGCGTGCCTCAAAGCGAATATCCACATCCGCCGGAGTATAGGATATGTGAACGCTGAACGGGGACGGCACCCAGCCGATGTTGAATTCGTACATCGGAGTTTCGCTGTTTTCTTTCGCCTGCTCGGCGATCGGGTTGCCGCCGTCCTCAATGCGCATGAGCTCGTCGCCTTGGCGAGAGACGCGGGCCAGCCCGTCAAGCCAATCGTTGTATCCTTGTTCAGCAAACTTTTCGATGCGGCGGAAGATATGTTCTAAGTTCATGTCTTCCCACGCTTTTGTCTGATCGATCGTTAGCTTGGACGGCGTCGTACGGATCGTGAGTCGGGCCGGAGATTGCTCGATTTCCAACTCGGCAGGCGGCTGTTGGATTTCTAGTTTCGCCGGAACGGTTTCGATGGCGATTTTCGCCATCGTTGACTGCAAGCGGATCTGCGGCAGCTGCATCGTCATCTCCCCCTTATCCGCTTAGCGCAAAAAGTCGAGCAGCGTCGGCTGAATGATGCGGGCGCCGACGCCAAGGGCGGCGCGGTGCACACTTTCCTGTGTTTTCAAATCGGTAATGACCCGTTCGATATCGGCGTCTTCATTGTCCGACAAAATTTGTTGGGCGATCACTTCCTGTTCATCGACACGCGCTTCCATCAGCTCAAGGCGGTTGCTTCGCGCGCCAAGCTCGGCACGCTCGGCCAAGACGTTGTCGATGTGCTTGTCAATATAGGATAAATAACCGTTCAGCTCTTGGCCGCTCTTGCCAGCTTCCAAGTCATTCACAAGCGCTTCTAAATCGCTGAACAGCCCTTGTCCTGGAGTCGCGCTGTACGTAAAGACGCGCGTCGGATTGACGTTGACCGGGAGCTGGATGCCTTTTAACAGCTCGATTTTCACTTGTTCTGTGTTCGTCGACACTTTGTTCACTGGGTCGTCCAAGTTGACCGGCGGTCGAAGGGTATCCGTGCCATTGAAAATGTATTTGCCCGCAATTTGTGTGTTGGCAATGGACACTAAATGGTTTTTTAGCTCATCGATCTCTTTCGCGATATGCTCACGCTGCGATTGCTCATACGTATCGTTGCTTGCCTGGACGACGAGCTCGCGAATGCGCTGGAGCACTTGCGTCGCTTCGTTAAGCGCCGAGTCGGACGCATCGATCCAGTTATGGGCTTCGGAGAAATTGCGTTTAAACTGTTCCACCTCAGTTAAGTTCGTCCGGTACGCCATCCCTTTGATGGCCACGACCGGGTCGTCAGACGGGCGGGCAATTTTTTTGCCGGTGGACAGCTGGTCTTGAATTTTGCCGAGCCGTTCATAGCTTTGGCTCAAGTTGCGCAGCATATTTTGCGTCAACATCGATTGCGTGACGCGCATCATCGCTCACCTACCTTCCGACAATTCCCATGCCGTTAATGATTTTATCGAGCATTTCATCAATCGTTGTAATCGTGCGCGCCGCCGCGTTGTAGGCGTGCTGAAACCGAATCATGTTCGTCATTTCTTCATCGAGCGACACCCCGCTGACGGACTGCCGCCTTTCCTCCACCGACTGGCGGAGCACTTCGGAGTTGTTGACGAGGCGGTTCGCCTGTTGGGTGTCGACCGCCAGCTGGCCGATCATGCTTTCGTAATACGCCTGCAGCGTGCCCGCTGTGATCGGATACGAGACCGACGGCGCCGGATCTTGCAGGTTGGCAAAATTGCTGTTTTTGACATTGGCGAGACGAATGGCGTTTAAGCCGTTCCCCGGTTCGTTCGGCGCTGATGAAGCGGCGATATTGTTTAAATCATCAATATTGGATGACAATTGGATCGCTTTCGCTGCCCCGTCCACTTGCGTCAAATCGCTGAAAAACAGCCCTCCCGGGTTGCTCGGGCTGAGCGTATACCCTGTTTGGTGCACTTCGTTAAACCGTTTGGCGAACGAATACGCGAGCGTATCGAGCTTTTTCAACATATCGGGATAAATGCCTTTGACACCGCTTCCGTCATCATATCCGTAGGCCTCGATCAACCCTTTCAACTTGCCGGAGGCGACAAACGGGATGGAAGAGCCTCCAAGCGAAAGTCCGGTAAGCGGACCGGTCGGCATCTCCGGGGAGGAGCTGGCGCTCGGCGATACGGACAGCGTCTGGTATCCTTGGTTGCCATTGACCAGCAGCTGACGCTGGCCGTTGCCATCAAAAATATATACATCATAAGACCCCTCCGCCGTTTTCAGCGCATTGCCGCCGCTTGGCTTCGGCTCGACTTCGATTTTGACGAGCGCAGACAGTTCATCGAGCAGTCGGTCGCGCTCATCGTACAAATCGTTCGGCAAGTAGCCGTGCGGTTCGACTTCGGCGATTTGTTGGTTGATTTTATACAGCTGTTCCGCGATCGAGTTGATCGATTTGACGGTCACTTGAATTTCATTGGCGAGATCGTTTTGAATAGAGGTTAACGAATCGGCCAAATAATGAAACGTCTCGACCACCGCCAGTCCGCGCTGGCGCACGACCGAGCGGGCCCCTGTATTTTCTGGGTTTGCACTTAAATCCTGGAGCGCCTGCCAAAATTGATCCATGGTTTTGGATAAACCGCTGTCGGACGGTTCGTTCATAATGTCCTCCATTTTTTTTAATGCATCGGCTTGGGCTTGCCAATAGCCGAGCTTGTTGTTCTCGCCGCGGTATTGCCAGTCAAAAAAGCGGTCGCGCACCCGCTCAATCGACCCCGCCTCGACCCCCGTCCCCATCTGTCCCGGAATTTGCGGGCGGTTGAGGGACGCCGGCGGGTACGGCTCGCTTTGGACAAAATTGACACGCTGACGGGAATAGCCGAGCGTATTGGCGTTGGCAATGTTATGGCTGGTCGTGTATAGCGCCATTTGCTGCACGGCCATGCCGCGCTTGGCGACTTCAAGCCCGTGAAACGTCGATCCCATCGTGCCCCTCCTTTTCATCTTCTAATGATTGTCCGCTGTTTTCTGCCTAGCGGCTCTGTTTCGTTTTGACGGCTGTTGGATGGATCGATCTCTCCTTATTTTCCGTCGGTGACTTGTGCTGCTATGCTTTGGAATCAAAGAGTGAACGGCTTCGTCCATGTCCATATTGTCTCGTTGATTGGTTTGGCGCGGTATAGTTCACGTTGGGCGGCTGCGGCATCAATTGGTCCAACATCAGCGTCACCCATTGCAGCGACTGGCGGATGAGCTGCCCATTCAGCTCGTTGACTGCCTGGAGCTCGTTGATCACGTCGAGCAACTCGCTAGCCAACTGTTCGGCTTTTTGCCGCTCCTCCTCGTCCATTTTCGGCAAGCAATCGGCCAATGTCAGCGGATGCCCGCCATCGGACCATGCGGCGACGAGTTGTGCCCGCTCGCGCTCGAGCTGCTGGATGGCGGCGATAGCAGTTTGTTCTTTTTGGATCAGCTGCATTAATCCGTCCATATCGCCTCGTTTTAATACGTCCGTTTTTTGATAGGCCAATTGAAGCAAATGCCGGTGCAGCGTCAAGTGCCGGTCAAGGAGCGCCATCAGCTGCAGCGCTGGCGCACGCTGTTCATCATCGGTTCGGCGATTTTCTACCCTTGTGTTCATTGGCCATCGCCCTTATAGAACTTGTATAGTTTCTCCGCAATGGCGCGGGCATCGATCTCATACGTTCTGTTGTCGATTTGTTCCTTCAACCGGCGCACTTTCTCTTCCCGCTCGGCGGCCCAAGTGGAGCGTTGCTGCAGCTCTTTTGCCGCCTCGGAAATTTCGACGCGATCCCGCCGCCCGGTTTGCCCTGTTTTTCCTTGTGGGGCGCCCGAGTACTGACGGTAGGGATGAACGCCAATCGAAAACCGGTTATCGATTCTCACTGCGATTCCTCCTATCCGTTCCTCACGTTGTTGTCTTACTACTATTATCGGTCAATCCATTCATTTGTTTAGCGGCCATTTCGCTCTTTGTCGGTGTAATACGTGCGAAACACCTGTTTTTTCTTCTGTTCTTCTTTTTTCACCATTTCCAGCTGCCCTTGCAAATCTTTTGAACAGTCAGCGCACATTCTGCCTTCGCGGATCAGCTTGCCGCAACGGTCGCACGGATATCCTAAATTCGGCAGCTGCGCCAACGTTAAGCGGCCGCTTTTGATGAATTTGACCAGCAGCGTCTCAGGCACCCCTGTCGCATCGACAATTTGCTCCATCGTCGCCAACCGGTTTTCCCGGCGCCGCAAAAATTGGACCACGGTTTGAAATTGCCGTTCTTCTTCTTCATGACAAGACGGGCAAATATCGCGAAACGGCGAGCGGACAAACAGACGGCTGCAAACCGGGCAATTTTCTAAGTTCATCATTCTCCCCTCCCAATGTGCCCATTACGTATACAAATTGACGATCAACCCTTGAATTTCCCCCAACGTCTGCAGCAAATCAATCCTCGGCCGTTCTTGCTCGAGCACCGCGTTTGTGACGTCCAGCAGCTTTTGGTCGATCGTTTTGACGATATGATAGACGCGGGAACGGCCGCTCCAATGGAACCCATACTGCTCCGTCAGTTTCAAGCCATGGTTCACCGCTTCATCGAGCAATTGTCTGACGAGCTGTTTATACCGCCGCAAATCGTCAACCGTCCGCAACTTGGCCAGTTTTTTTCCTTGCTGTTCGATTTCATCCGCCAGCTGCCTCAGCCGCTCGTTTCGCAGCTTTTCCTGCTCCTTGGCGGTCAGCTCGGCAAATGACACGGATGGCGAAAAAGAAGCCGCCGCTTTTTTGCCGATTGGAACCGATGGGGTGTTGGCAATTTTATTGATCTCCATCTTCTTCGCTCCTACCGCCTTGTTCATCAAGCTTCTGAATCCATTTTAAAACTTCCCCGATCACCGCGTAAAGCTGCGGCGGGACGCGCGGCACCGGATCGACCAGCTGTCTCAGCAACTCCCGGTCATGGGGCAGCGGAATGCCCGCCCGCCCCGCCTTGTCGGCCACCTCATCAGCGAGCTGCCGCGGCTGTCGGCCAAGATGTTGCTCATATGATTTGAAAGCAGGGGCGTAACGGTGTCTGTTCATATCGTCCACTCCCACTGGCTCGTTTCGTTTTCCGTCTTCACTCTGTCTGTCGCCGCCCGCTCTTGGTCTTGGGTGTTCATCGGTTGGAAAGTGAGGCGTTGCACCCGATAACCGATCTGTTCCAAATGGTCTTTGACTGTCGCCGCACATGACTGCAACACCGCCGCCAACCGCTCGTGTTCTGTTTCCACCGTCACGGACAGCTGCCGTTCGACCGACTGCAAGGAAATGCCGACTTTGCCTTGATTCGTGTCCAACAAAAAGTAGAGGCGGCAGTTTTGCCAGTCAAGCTGTCCGTCACCGCTGCGAGCGTTGACGTGCACATGTACGGTCGCCATCTCACCATGAAGCGAGAGTGGCCACTGGTACAACATAGTTTGGGTGTGGCTGTCAACAGTAAATTTGTTGAGCAACTGTTGGCCGGTAAGATTCATGAGCAGCCGTTCCGCCTGCGCAGGAGCCGTTCCTTCCTCAACCCATGACAGCAGCATCGCCTTCAAATTCTCGACCGGCTGTAATCGCTCTCCGCTCAAGAGCGCACGGGCGGTCTCTTGTTCATGGAAAAAGCCGAGGCGGCGCAGCGATTCAAAGACTCCTCTCGCCGATAATGCGCCATCGTTGGGCGCTTGGTCCACATGTTTCAGAAGGCGCGACAGCTGCTCGTGCGGCTTCGTGCCCTGCCACGCTTCCGATTCCATGAAAAACCGCTGTACTTTTTGTTCAGATGGCTGAAAGCGGAGCGACTCCAACAACGCTTTCACTTCACGCGCCGTCTTGGCCGCTTCGTCCGTCTTTCCTTCAGCAAGGCCGCGTTTCGCTTCTGCCAATTTCGCCCCCGCCTCAAGCAACTTCGTTTCCGTTTTCATGTCAGTAAACAACAACCATTCCCCGTGCAACAGCATGCGGTCGAGTGAATGAATGAGCGACTCAACAAGCGGCGCGGCTCGCTCTGTCGACTGTTGGGCAGCGGCATGCGCAAATTGTTCGAGCTGACGGACCATATCACGCTGCCAAACACGAAAATCGTGCACGAGTTGCACCATTTTTTCCGTCACTACCGTCACGGCAAACGTCCGGGCCTCTGCCGTCGGAAGAACCAGCTCCGATGCAACCGCATACGCGCGCGAACCTTCCAATCGCTCCGTTTGTTCACGAACAGGCGCCGCTTTTGCTTCATGGGTTTCTTCCGGTTCCGTTTTCGTCAACAACGGCGCCAACAGGTCTCCGAGCGGCGGGCCATGGAGCGCTTCATGCGCTAGGCGCAAATGCGTCTCGGTCACCTCGAGCTGTTTCGCCGCCAAAGCAGCGACGGTTTCCTGTTTTTTCTTTATCGAGCCGCCTTCCGTCTCCCAAAAACGACGAACGGCTTCTTTTTCCTTTTCGGTCAGGCGAATGCCACGGGCCGACAGCCATGAATCGATTCCATCGTCCAACGAAGATGGCAGAAACCGCCCTATAGACGATAGTGGCACCGCTTGCGCCATCCAAGTTCCACCTTCTTGCTTCACAAGCCGCACCATAAACGAACGGTCGCTTGGGACGCCATCCACAAAGTGGACGCGTACATCCTGTTGGCCGATGGCGACCACGGCCTCTTGATCGTTGAACCTTTCTTTCATTACCGCCATCTGCACGCTCCCCGGCTGCAATGAAACAGCCGGTGCGGCGACCTCATTGGATAGTTGATCGTGACGAATACGCATCATTATTCTTCCTCGCTCTTTGTTCTCCTACTTTTTATATCGGCACGTAGGCTTCCAATGTTTACACTGTTACGCGCGAATGAGCGTCAACGCCCCCACCTCGGCCGCCCCCGCTTCAAGCAAAACAAGGGCCGCGTGGCGGACGGTGATGCCCGTCGTGTAAATGTCATCGATGAGAACGATTCGTTTTCCGTCAATCGGCGGATGTCCGGAGAGAAAAAACGGGTTGTCGGTCTCGAGCCGCTCACGGCGCGATTTTTTCGATTGTTTTTCGGAATGCTTGCGAGAAAGCCAAGGGAAACACGGAAACGGAAGCAGGCGGGCGAGCGCTTCGGCTTGGTTGAAGCCGCGCTCATACAGCCGTTCGGGGCTCAGCGGGATTGGGACGATGTGCCAATCGCGGCCGAAATGTCGGCGAAACGCTTGGGAAAACGGACGGCGGAATGCCTCGACGATGACATAGTCGCCGCGGAATTTCCATAAGGTGACGACGTCTTTCATCCAGTCGTTGTATATATACACGGATCGGTTTTTCACGAGCGCCCTCCCCCATTGTTCATCTTCCTGCCACCGAAGGCAGTCGGCGCACACGGATGGCGCTGACTCCTCGAGCGGGCGGCCGCACATCTCGCAAAGGCGGCCGTCAATGAGTTTGAACGACCCGCGGCAGCGTGGGCAAAGGACGTCAAGGTCTTCGAGGAAAAGAAGCTGGCGCCAGCTCGCGATCGGGTTGTACGGAGAATGGCAAAGGAGGCAGTTCATCGATGCAGCAACCCCCTTTTCTTTGCTGTCTCATTCATGCGGACAATGTGGCGGCGCGCCCGCACCATCTCGTTCGTTTTCCCGTGATGGAAAAAGCGGACATCGCCATCCGGAAACGCGGCGTGGCGGCCCACGCGGCCGGCGATTTGCACGAGAGCGCTTTCCGTGAAGATGCGGTCTTCGGCGCCGAGAACGGCGACATCGATGTTCGGCACCGTCACTCCCCGTTCAAGGATCGTCGTTGTGACGAGCAGCGGCACGCGCCCATCGCGAAATGCCTGAACGTGCTCGGCTCTGTCTGGGGCTTCGGCATGAACGCCGACGATGCGGGGATCGACGCGCTGCAAGAGGCGGGTGACAGCTTCAAGCTCATCGATATGGGGAACGAACAAAAACGCTTGTTTTCCCTGCGCCAAACGATGGAGAACCCACGCAAGGACGTTTTCGGGCAAGCGGCCGCGCTCTAACCGTTTGCGCCAATTGCCGCACCATTCGAACACGGGGACGGGAAGCGGACGGCCGTGGTAGCGGGCGGGGATGACGACAGCTTTCCGTTTACCTCTTGTGATGTCAAGCTGCCAAGCACGCGATGGGGTGGCGGTTAAATAAATGAGGCTCGACTGTTCTTTCCGCGCTTGACTGACGGCGTATTGGAGCATCGGCTCAACAGAATATGGAAAGGCATCGACTTCATCCACGATCATAACGTCAAAGACGCGGTAAGCCCGCAGCAACTGGTGGGTGGTTGAGAGGACCAAGGAAGCGATCCGCCCGCGCTCTTCGCTTCCGCCGTGCCAAACAGCGAGCGGAACGCGCGGGAACGCTTGGCGAAAGCGGGGAGCAAGCTCGCGGACAACATCGGTCCGTGGCGTGGCGAGGCCAACGCGCCAGCCCTTCTCGAGCGCGGCGGCGATGGCGGGAAACAAAATCTCGGTTTTCCCTGCGCCGCATACGGCCCAAACGAGCAGTTCGCTTCGATCGAGCACGGCCTGTTTGACAGCCATAGCGGCATCCTCCTGAGCGGCGGACAGCGTCCCATCCCAAACAAGCGGCGCCTCGTGCCGCTCGGACGGAAGCGGCATCGTCACGTGCACAAGGTGAGTGCAGGAGCTGATGCGCCCCATCACAAGACACTTGCGGCAATACGCGCAATCCGATCCGCAGCGGGCGCATGGAAACGATGCAAAAAGACGCGCGTCTTCATTCCCGCAGCGCACACAGCGCCAGCCGTTTGATGTTTTGATGAGGCCGGGCTGTTCGTGAACCCAACCGGCTTGCACCGCGGCTTTGATTTCTTCATCAGAAAACGGCAGTTGTTCGCGTGGGAGGCGCTGGCCGTTCAACCATGAAACGAGGTGTGGAACACAAGATGGTTGTTGGATGCACAAGAAGCATCACTCCTTTTGAACGTATGAAAAGCACGTTCCCCAGCTGAGAGGCAAGAAGAGCAGATGACGCGGCAAAAACCCTCTCTCCCCAAGTTGAGAGGCTTGAAGCGCATAAAGGTACAGGAAGAGCGATCGACGGCGTTCTTTTTCGTAAAAAGTTAGAAAGATGGTGAAAAATGGGCGTCATGCGCAAAACAGCAACATTCCGCTAGAAAAGAAAGTGGAGATGAAAAGGCCTTTCCAAATGGAATAAGGATGTGGTTTGACCGTCTTTTTCACGACATATCGGCCTTCGAAAGAAATGGATGCGGCGAAACATGACGACAGCGAAGATTCACAGGAGAGTCATGGAGCCGATCAATAACGTGTTTCGACAACATTCCCAGGGAAATAGCGACAAATTTTTCAGGAAAGGAAAACGGTTCGACAAGTTTGGCCAGCCCCACATCTCCGCCCGTTTCATAAAGTGGAGAGAGGAGAGGAAGACGATGCAGCTGACGAATTTGACATTCCCCACACCTAAAGGGAATAGGTTTTCTCGCTCTTATGTTTGTCACAGATGAATTCGTCAACTGCGGGCAGTTATGGAGAATACCGCCGAAGGAGAATGGCAAGCGCATTGAAGTTGGATGAGGAAATCGATAAAAACATTATATGAAATAGCATCCACTATGAATAGCATCAACATGACCCAAAACTCATTCGGATCATTTCGTCCCATGAACGCCAAACGGGAAGACGGAAACATCTTGATCGACCATACAGCGGAAACGAGAATCCGCCGCCGTGCAAGGCGGAGCGCACCGTTCCGCCTTGCGCTTGGCTGTAGAGCCTCGAGACGGCGCTTTGCGGCCTCGGCTTAAGGCTGATACCACGTCAACCCGAGCGCGCCTTCGCCGACGTGCGTGGCGATGACGGGGCCAAAATAGCTGATCGAAAATTCGACGTGCGGATAGCGGGCGGACAGCTCATCGCGCCAGCGGTGCGCTTCATCGGGCTGGTTGGCGTGGATGATGGCGGCTTTGAGCGGCACACCCTTTTCCGCATCTTCGGCGAACAGCTCTTCGATGCGGTGGATCGCTTTTTTGCGCGTGCGGATTTTTTCAAACGGCACGATCACTTTGTTTTCAAAGCGAAGAAGCGGCTTGATTTGCAAGAAGCCGCCGATGAACGCCTGCGCCCCGGTCAGCCGTCCGCCCCGCTGCAGATGGGCCAAGTCATCGACCATAAAGTAGGCGCGCAGCGTTTGTTTCATTTCATCCAAGCGAGCGATGATATCCTCAGGAGACCTCCCCGCCTGCGCCATTTCCGCCGCTTCGATCGCATAAAACCCTTGTGCCATGCAGCTGATTTCCGAGTCGTATGCGTAAACACGCAATCCGTCCACCATCGTCCCTGCCGTGACCGCCCCTTGGTACGTGCCGCTGATGCCGCTTGAGAGGTGGATGCTGACGACCGCCTCGTATCCTTCCTCGCGAATGGCGGTGAACAAGTCAACAAACTCACCGACCGACGGTTGGGACGTCGTCGGCAACGTCGGATGCTGCTTGATTTTGGCAAAAAATTCATCGGCCGTCATATCAATCTCTTCGCGGTACGTCTCATTCCCGAAAATGACGCTGAGCGGAATCAGGCGAATGCCCAACCTCTCGCGCACCTCTTTCGGCAAGTAGGCCGTGCTGTCGGTGACAATTGCCGTTTTCACGAACGCCATTCCTTCCTGATTTCAAATTTTCTTCCATTATACCAAAAAGACAAACCGCCCACCACTACGAATCCAAATGGGGGATAGCGCACCGCAAGGACCTAAACAAAGCCGCTTGCCGCCAACTACAAAACAGCTTGTCCTCACCACGGACACACCAACAACGAAGCATCGCTGCCTCGATCCCCTCAACACCAGCCGCCAGACGCCCATCCAATCCGCTGACAATAGGCGGAAACGAAGGGGGCATTGCCATTAGCGCACTTCCACCCAGCCGTTTTTGATCGCAACCACAACGGCTTGCGTCCGGTCGTTGACGTTTAACTTTTGCAGGATGCTGCTGACATGGTTTTTCACCGTTTTTTCGCTAATGTAAAGCGCCTCGCCGATGGCGCGGTTGCTTTTGCCGTCAGCCAACAGCTGCAGCACTTCGCACTCGCGCCGCGTCAGCAAATGAAGCGGGCGGCGCACCTCCTGCTTAACCACTGCGCCGCCTTTTTCCGTCGTCAATCGGCGGTATTCGCGAATCAAGTTGTGCGTCACTTTCGGATGCAAGTACGAACCGCCTTCCGCGACGATTCTCACCGCCTCAATGAGTGTATCGGCGTCCATCTCCTTCAACAAATACCCGGTCGCTCCCGTCTGCAAGGCGCGCATGACATAGTTTTCATCGTCATGAATCGACAGCACGACGACTTTCGTATCAGGGTAAGCTTCAATCAGCTGTTTCGTCGCCTCAACGCCGTTGATGTCCGGCATGTTAATGTCCATCAGCACCAAATCGGGTCGGTATGTTTCGACGATTGAAAGCGCTTCGCTTCCGTCGCTTCCTTCCGCCACGACTTCAAAATCGCCCTCAAATTCCAAAATGCGCTTGATGCCCTCGCGAAACAGCTGGTGATCGTCGATAATCGCGATGCGTGTTTTCATCGTTTCCTTTCCTCCTTGTTCGTTTTGTCAGTCGAACGGTCGAGCGGAACGCGAATGAACACGGTCGTTCCGCTGCCAATCTTTGAGCGGATGTCGAGCGTGCCGCCGAGCAGCTCCACCCGCTCCCGCATTCCAATCAAGCCGAACGCATTTTCTTTTTTGACCGATGGATCAAATCCTTTGCCATCGTCTTTGACACTGACAAGCAGATGGTGGCACGTCACTTCCATTTTGACGTCGATATGGCGCGCTTCGGCATGCTTCAAGGCGTTTTGCACCGATTCTTGGACAAGCCGAAACACGGCCGCCTCCATCCGCGACGGCAGCCGAATTTCTTCGCCGATATGTACAAAGGAAATGTGGACTCCCTTGTTATATTCTTCGGTCGTTTGCAAGTATTTTTTTAGCGTCGGAACCAATCCTAAATCATCAAGCGCCATCGGCCGCAAATCGTAAATGATGCGGCGCACTTCGGACAAAGCCGAACGCACCATTTTGCGAAAATCACGAATCTCGGCGATCGCCGCCTCTGTCCCTCGCTCTTTGATCACCTTTTCGACCAAATCAGACCGAAGAAGGACGTGAGCGAGCAGCTGCGCCGGGCCGTCATGGATTTCCCGCGACAGCCGCCGCCGCTCTTCTTCCTGGGCTTCGATGATTTTCAGCCCAAATTCCTGCTTTTGCTTCGCTCCTTCAATAAGCTCGCCGACCTGGCGGAAATCGCTGTTTAAGTAGTGGAGCACGACCGTAATTTGTCCAACTAAATAATCGGCGCGTTCGATAATTTGCGCAAGGCTCGCCAATCTCCGCTCGAGCTCGTCGCGGCGCAGCCGCAGCTGTTTCTCCCGCTCGCGCACCATCGTCAGCTTCATATGCAACTCATGCGCCGCTTCATACGCCTCGCGAATATCTTGCTCCGAGTGGGTGGAAAAGTTTTGACTCACTTCCGACAGGCGGCGGCGCGCCTGACGCGCCTTCATTTCCAGCTGATCCGCTTCTTCGATCGCCTGCACGGTCAGCTGCTTCACCTCCTCGAGTTCGCGAAGCAAATGGTCGTGCTCTTGACGCGACTGCTCCCCGATGCGGAAAATTTCGTCTTTGCTGTGTTGAACGGTGTCGATCATTTTTTCGACAATCCGATCTAATTGCTTCACGTCCCACTGTTTTGCCTCAGCCATTTGCCAACCTCCAACAGCGCTGCCAAGCGGTGCGCATGGGCGCCAGCAAAATTTGTTTGAAGGAAAAAAGTTGTCGATTTATAATAATAAAAGCATGCCCTATCTATTGCTCTTTTATTTTCAGTTTACCATAATTAGAGTAGAGCGCTAGCCATTCATGCAAAAAAATGAACAAAATTAAACCGTTTTCGCGTTTTTTGTATGTTGAGGTGTTTTGCTTTGTTGCAAACATATTACACGGTCAAAGGATACGGCGAACGCGAGATCGTGATCGAAAAATCACGGTTCATCTGCTATATCAATCGCGCTGAAACCGAGGAAGAGGCCGTCGCCTTTATTCAACAAATCAAGAAGAAGCATTGGGATGCCACCCACAACTGCTCCGCCTATTTGATCGGCGAGCATGACCAAATCCAAAAAGCGAACGATGACGGCGAGCCGAGCGGCACCGCAGGGGTGCCCATGCTTGAGGTGCTGAAGAAAAAAGGGGTGAAAGACACCGTCGCCGTTGTCACCCGCTACTTTGGCGGCATCAAGCTCGGCGCGGGCGGGTTGGTGCGCGCTTACAGCCGCGCCGTCTCCGAGGGGCTGAACGCCGCCGGCATCGTCGAGCGTCGGCTCATGCGCGTCATGCATGTTACGATCGACTACCCGTGGCTTGGGAAGGTGGAAAATGAGCTGCGCTCTTCCGTATATACTATTAAAAATATCCAATATGCCGACCGCGTCACGTTTGATGTTCTCGTTCCCGAGGACGGCCAGTCTTCGTTCGGCGAGTGGATGACCGAACTGACAAACGGAAGGGCGGACATTCAGGCGGGAGCGATGGAGTATGCCGAACGGTTGCTTCCGTCTTCCTAAAACGACACCGTAAAGGAAAGAAGGGTTAAACGATGAATCATACAAGAAAAACGGTGAAAAAGCGAAAGAAAAAAAAGCGGCTCCGCCGATTATTTTTGCTCGTGTTTCTTCTTTTGCTCGGGGGTGTCGGCGCCTTTGGCTACAATATTTACTCCGAGACGAAACAGGCGTCAAGCAAAATTTATCAAGCGCTTGATCCATCAAGCAAGCCTGCAAGAAATATTGAAATGCGCAAAGATCCGTTTACCGTGCTGTTGGTTGGAGTGGAAAACCAGTACCACGACGAGGAGGGGCGGTCTGATGTCGTCATGCTTTTGACCGTCAATCCGAAGACGAACAAAGTGTATTTGTTGAGCATTCCGCGCGACACGCGCGTTTACATCCCGAGCGAAGGGCGGAAAGACAAAATCACCCACTCCTACAGTCATGGAGGCATTCAATCGACGATTGCAGCCGTCAATGAGCTGATCGACGTTCCGATCGACTATTACGTGACGACTGATTTTGAAGGGTTCGAAAAAATTGTCGATTCCCTCGGCGGCGTCACGGTAGATGTTCCGTTTACATTCAAAGCTCAGCTGACAGGTTCGCTCAAATGGCATACGTTCCATAAAGGCAAACAAGAGTTGAACGGCAATGAAGCGCTCGCCTATGTGCGCATGAGAAAATCGGACCCCCGCGGCGATTTTGGCCGAAACGAGCGGCAAAAACAAGTCATTCGCGCCATTATTGACAAAAGCACGTCCATCACCTCGCTGCCGAAGCTGGATGACGTCATCGCCGATTTAGGGGATCACGTGCGGACGAACATCCCTCCGTCCGATTTGTTGTCGTTCATCTATGTCTATCAAAAAATGAAAAACGCGGATGTAGAAAATTTGCATTTGAAAGGATACGACGAAACGATCAACGGCGTGTACTACTACATCCCCGACGAGCAATCGGTCAGCTCAATCAATGAAACGCTGCGGCAAGCGCTCGAGACGTCCAACGCCTCCCTCACGCGCAGCGATTCACCATCCACACAAAGCCAAAATTAACGATCACAAAGAAGGTGCTCCCAAAAGCAATGGGGCGCCTTTTTCCATTTACAGCGTATATCATGCCGCAATGATGATGAAAGAACACAACTTTTCATGTCCTCTGCTTTTTTTCTCTCTTTTTCAACAAAACTTTTCATTTTTTCTCATAATAGGACTGAATTCGGGTTGGATAAAACGGAAAAATTCGCTATGATAGTATAGAAAACGAAAACTTGAGAAAAAAGGGGGGATCGAATCCTTGAAAAAAACGCTTCTTTCCGTCTTGTTGGCGACTTGCCCGCTGTGGCCGTCGGCCGCCTTGGCCGCCGATGGAAGTCCGTCCTCATCCTCACCGACACTCATGGTCGCTGAGCATAACGCTTTGCTGAGGAGAGGAGCGACGGATTCCTATCAAATCGTCGAATCCATTTCCGCTGGCCAACAAGTAAAGGTCATCGACAAGTTCCAAAACGCTGCTGGCGAAACGTGGTATCGCATCGAATATAAGGGCATCACGGGCTGGGCGCGGGCAGACGACTTTTCTGAAGCGCATGTCTCTTCCGCCTTCCCTAACGTGATGTTCGCCAAGCAAGACTCGTTGCTGAGAAGAGGGGCAACCGATTCATATCGGTCCGTTGGTTCGATTCCCGCTGGCCAACAAGTGAAAGTCATAGACGAGTTTCAAAATGCCTATGGTGAAACGTGGTACCGCATCGAGTACGGAGGCGTCACCGGCTGGACGCGTGCGGACAGCTTTTCCAACCAACCGCCTTCCATGCTCGTCGGAAAGCGTGCGGTGATCGCCGCCAACGACATCGCGATGCGCAAGGGGGCATCCCCTTACTATCCGGTCGTCAAAACACTGTCTAACGGCGATGTCGTCTCCATCATTGCCGAGTTCACCAATTCGCTCGGGGAACAGTATGTGCGTGCGGAGTGGGCGGGAGTCAAAGGATGGGTGAAAACGGAACAGATCTACATACCCAAACAGCTTCCGACACTTTTGCCGACATTCATGAACGTTGTGCAGTCCTCCCCGGTTCGCCGCGGGGCGAGCGTCCATTACCGCGCCGTCGCCACAGTGTCACGCGGTCAATCTGTCAAAGTGATCGATTTGTTCGTCACAAATGGTCAGGAACTTTGGTGCCGCGTTGATCTCGGACATGTCCGGGGATGGGTGTCGGAAAAAGTGTTGACGATGTCATCAACCATGTCGGTTCCAAGCGGTGTCTCGGATACGTCCAGCGTCTCAGGCCAGCCGCTGACGGTCAGCGTTTCGGTCGCCAATGTGCGGCAAGCTCCATCTTTAAAAGCAAAAGTCGTCACCCAACTGAAAAAAGGAACCAAACTGAACAGCCTGTCAAGCGCCAAAGATGCGTCGGGAGCGCTTTGGTACAAAGTGTCCCTCAATGGAAAAACGCTCGGCTGGGTGCACGAGACGGTCGTAACCAAATCCTACCTTTCCCCACCAGCCAGCCAGGGGATGCAAAAGCAGGTGACAACCGCTAATGCGGCGCTGTTTGCCGAACCTTCGTTGAGCGCCGCCGTCATCGAGCGGATTGCGAAAAACCGAACGGTCACGGTTTTGAAGACGACAGAAGCATCTCCGTTCGACTGGGTGCAAGTCACCTCTGCATCGGGGAAAACGGGATGGATGCCGGTGTTTGAAGTAAAAGCCCCATCCTACGTATACGTCAAACAGGCGGGCACTCCGCTGCGCCGAGGTGCATCTTCGAACTATCAATCGTTGAAGGCGTTGGCAGCGAATGAGCGGCTTGCTGTCCTTTACGAATATCATGGATGGCTGAATGTCGAAACATCCAATGGCGTCCGCGGATGGGTGGAGGAATCAAGCACCTCTACCGTCGCCTTAAATAGTCTCGTTGAACCGACGTTTTCGACCATCAACGAAGATGCCTATTTGACGTGGAAAAAAACTTCTAATTTCCGCGTCTCCTATTCGTTGTTGCCGGGCAATCGTCTGAAAATCACCGGCTCGTTTTCCTACGCTGAAGTCCCGTCGACCGACATTCCAGGCATACAAACGGTGGAGTGGAACGGCAGCAGCCTGCTCATCACCTTTGAACCGGGGTACACGTTCACCCTGCGCCATTACAGCGACCGATTGGCGCTGAAAATTCTCGAGACCGGACTCAAGGGCAAAAAAATCATCATTGACGCAGGGCATGGGGCGCACGACACCGGGGCGATCGGCCCTGGCGGCACGCGGGAAAAAGATATTACTCTCGACACCGCCTTATTGCTAAAAGAAGAATTGGAGCGGGCCGGAGCGATCGTGAAATTGACGCGAAGCACCGACATCTTTTTGGAGCTGTCTGAACGGACATGGATCGCCAACAGTTCCGACTACGACGCCTTTATCAGCATTCACGCCGACTCGTACTCGCGGACATCTCGCGGAACGACAACGTACTACAACGTATCGAGCAACTTCAATGGGCCAAAAAGCGAGCAGTTGGCCGCCATCGTGCAAAAACATCTTGTCCAACAGCTCGGAACATATGACCGCGGCCATAAAACGCAAGACTTTTACGTCAACCGGAAAAACGAGCTGCCGAGCATTCTCGTTGAGCTCGCCTTCATCTCCAATCCAAATGAAGAGGCGCTGCTCAAAACGAAAGCGTTCCGCCAAAAAGCGGCCGTCGGCATTCGCGAAGGACTGGAAGAGTATTTCAGCCAATTCTAGTTTGTTCGCGTTCGGAGAATAATAGCATGAGAAGGCCGGTAATGCAACGGATTGCAAAGCTTTACGACGGAGTTCGTCAAACTGAGAAACATGGCAGCATCGCGTTTTCATTCCTTGCGATTCCTCATGAACCGAGCGAATCCGTTGTTTTTCACCGGCCTTTTAGGAAAGCTATTATTCTCCTTTCTTTCCATATCCAAAAACGGGGGAGATGAACATGATGAAACGAAAAGCCAAATGGGCCGTTGCTGCCAGCCTGGCGTTCGGAATGACGGCAGGCGCCCTCTTGTTTACGCCATCGGCGATGAAAGCATCGGAAGAAGTCGTGTTAGCGAGCGTCGACTGGGTGACTTCCCAGCTCAACCCGATGAAAAACGACATTGCCAACCTGAAAGCACAACTGGCCGCCCAGCAACAACAAATTCAACAACTTCAACAACAACTTGCCAGCAAACCCGCTTCGCCTTCTTTGCCTTCTGTCGTCTATGTAGTGAAAAACAATGCGGCCGTCCGCAGCGGAGCGTCAACGAGCTACCGCGTCATCACTTATAAACAGGCAGGGGCTTCACTGCAAGTGGTCGGGGCGCACCTTACTTCCCAAGGATTGTGGTACAACATCATCCTCTCCTCATCGTTGAAAGGTTGGATTTATTCCGGCGATGTCTCGACATCCGCCGTCAGCAGCGACAGCACCAAGCACGTCATCGCCACGGCCGCGGTCAATATTCGAAAAGGAGCGACGACTTCTTATCCGATTATTGCGACCGTTCCAAAAGGGACAGAGATGGTCTATATTCAGCCGTTTACCAACAGCAAAGGGGAGAAATGGTACAACGTGCAACTGTCTGATGGGCGTCGGGGTTGGATGGCCGCTGAATTTGGTGAGGTGAAGTAGACGGTGAAAAAATTGGCGTGGTTGGCCGTCGGCCTGTTTTTGCTCATCGTCTCTCCTTCCGCGTCGAACGCCGCTGGGGTGAAAACGTACAACAATCCCGTGCAAGTCCTTTTATATAAAGGGACATCGGTGACAGTCGCCGTCGAAGGAAACTATCAAATCGTCAATAAAGAGACGTTGACGATCACCCCGCTGCCAAGCGGGACAAATCTGACATTTCAGTCTTCCTCTTCGACCGTGTTTGTCACGTACAATGGAAAGACGGATTTTTCAAGCACCGGATTTACCATTCAAGAAACGATCGGCGCTGCGCCGTTGTCGCTTGTGAAAGTGAATCAAACCCGTTATCGCGGCAGCGTCGACATTCGCCGGCAAAGCAACGTCTTGTATGCTGTCAATATTTTAGATATGGAAGATTATTTAAAAGGAGTCGTGCCGAGCGAGATGCCCGCCTCTTGGCCGCTCGAAGCGCTGAAGGCGCAAGCCATTGCGGCCCGAAACTATGCCTATAAACATAAAACAAGTTTGACGACCAATCCAAACACACAGACGTATAAAGGATATGATGGAGAATCTCCACGATCGAACGCGGCAGTGGATGCAACAAGAGGATTGTATCTGAAATATAATGGCAGTATCATTGAAACGTATTACCACTCGACAAGCGGCGGCAGAACCGCCAATGTAAGCGACGTCTGGAACTCGTCGCAAACCGCCTACCCATATTTGGCGAGCGTCGATGACCCGTATGAATCATCGCCGTACAGCCGATGGTCATTCATCTTCTCCCCAGCTGTGCTGCTGCGTTCGTTCGGGTTCACCGATCCATCGGTTGTTTTATACGACGTCTCGATCGCCAAAACCGGCGCGAACGGAGAAGTGGGTGCCGTCACGATTGAAACCTCGGCAGGCGAAAAAACGGTGAAAGGCAATGAAACGACCATCCGCAAACTGTTCCCGCTAGACGGCAATCAATTTTACGGCATCTTGCCGTCCAACTGGTTTGACATTCAAGTGCAAAAAAGCGGTCCATCCGTGTCGATTCAAACGGCCAGCGGCAACATCGCCGCCTCTTCCTTGTCATCTTACTCCGTCCAAACAGGGAACGGAACGGTTTCGCTCGCCGGCGTCGAAGGAATCAAGGTGCAAACAACGGATGGCATCGTGCCGCTTTCCGCCTCGCCGTCAGGGGTTAGCTCGATCACTGTCACTGGAAAAGGATGGGGGCACCGGATCGGCATGAGCCAATACGGAGCAAAAGCATTTGCCGAGCGTGGATGGACGGCGGAGCAAATTTTAGAGCATTACTTCCGCGGGGCGGAAGTCTCGTTCGAGTGAAAGCATGACGATTGTGAAGGAAAACATCACTCGCATTCCAACACTCCCGACGCGGTCGGAAAATATCTTTCCAAATGGAAACATAGCCGCTTTTCACATAAAGGAAAGGGCATCCTGCTTATGAGCGGGACACCCTTTTCTTTTTTATTGTTCCGTCGGCCAAACGGATTCGCGTTTTGTTTCATCGCCAAGGGCGTGAAGCAAATCGTCGACAATGCGAATCCATGAGTATTGCTCCACCGCCAACTTGCGCCCATTTTCCGCCATCTTTTCGTATTCCTCGCTCGGAAGGCAAAGCAACTCGAGAACCGCTGCAGCGATCTGTTCAGGATTTTCTGGAGGAGCGATTTTCCCGCAATGATATGTTTCTAAAATCTCAGCGCTCTCCCCTTCGCCGCAATACAGCACCGGGGTTCCGGTGGCGATCGCCGGGAAAATTTTCGACGGCCTTGCCCCTTTAAACAAATCGATGTTGCGCAGCGAAACGATGCTGTAATCGGTGATGGAGAAAATCTCCGGCATCTTCTCAACCGGAACGGATCCGTAAAACGTCACATTGTCAAGGCCGAGCTCTTCTTTTAACGCCATCAGCTTTTCTCGCTCTTGGCCGTCGCCGACAAACAGGAAATGCGCCCGTTCATCTTTTGCTTTGACGATGGCCGCCGCCCGCAGCACCGAATCGAGCCCTTGGGCGTATCCCATCGTTCCGGCGTACGTAAACACCACTTTTCCTTCGAGCCCTAATTCCGCAAGCAGCTTCTTGTTTTTCGGCAGCGGGCGAAACACATCCGTGTTGACGCCGTTCGGCAATAAAAAGACATCCTCGGGCGCCTTCCCTTGCTCAATCATATAATCGCGAATGCCTTCCGTCGCGGCGGCGATTTTCCACGCCTTCCGGTATAAAAACAGCTCGAGCCATCTCGCCATTCGGATGAACAGCCGATTTTTCAAAATGCCGAGCTCAACGGCCGATTCCGGCCAAATGTCGGCGACGTTGAAAACAAACTTCGCCCGTTTCAACTTCGCGCCCACGTACCCGGTGATCCCTAAAAACAACGGCGGGGAATTGCAAATGATCACATCCGTCGGCTTCGCTTTCACAAGCAGCGAATAAAACGAGCTGAACGTAAACGAAAAATACGAAGCGAGCCGTTTCCAAAAGCTCCCCTTTGGCGACGGATAAATCCATGTCCGATGAACGGGAATGCCGTCCCATTGTTCGAACAAATAAAACAGGCCGCGGTATGGCTTGGGGATGACGCCGTGCGGGTGATGCGGGAACGCCGTGAGCACTTCCACTTGATGCCCCCGTTTGATCAGCTCCTTGCTCACCTCATACACACGAATTTGCGGTGCGCCTGTTTCCGGCGGGAAGTGTTGGCATAGGTAAATGATCCTCATGGCCCGCTCCACACCACTTTCCCAAAAAATCGCAAACGAACGTTCCATTTCGAGCGCCAAGAGGCGAGCGCAAACGAGGCGTGGAAAAGGGGAAACGCCCCCCTGACATCGTCCCGCTGTCCTTGGATGTATAATCGTTGCCGCGAACCGACGGTCATCATGAGCTTGCCAACGGAAAGCCGCCGGCTTCGCGACTTAGCCTCCGCTTTCGGCAACAAACGAGCACCAACCGCGGCGGCTGATATGACGGCTTTGTTCCTCATCGACTCCCTCCACCGCCTTTCAACGTTTGCTCATACAATCGGATCATGCGCATCGCATTTTCCGTCCAATCGTAATGTTCATGGACATGGTTGACACCGTTTTCCCCCATTCGTTGCCGCAGCCTCTCATCAAGCAGCAGCCGTTCGAACGCCTCCGCCAGCTTTTCCGGACTGTTTTTCGGCACGATCAACCCCGTTGTTCCCTCACGGACGACTTCCGGCAGCCCGCCGACGTTGGAGACGACAACGGGAACGCCGCACGCCATCGCCTCGACGGCGGCAACGCCAAAACTTTCGCTGTCTTCAGTCGAAGGCACGGCGAAAATATCCATTTGATTGATATACAGCGGCACTTGTTCGTTCGGAACTTTGCCGGCAAACGTCGTCACGGATTGGATGCCGAGGCGGGCGCACAGCTCCTCATATTCACTCCGCTGCGGCCCGTCGCCGACGATCAACAGCTCCGTTTGCGGATGCCGCTCGTGCACAATGGCAAACGCCCGAATCAAATCGGCGATCCCGTACTTGTCGGAAAGAGCTTTCACCGTGCCGATCGTCACGGTCCGTTTCGGCTGTTTCGGCAACGGTTTGAAGCGGGCGACATCAACACCAAACGGCGTCACTTCGATCGGTTTGTCCGTATACTTTCCGGTTTCTTTCGCCATCACACGGCTTGTCGAACAAATGACATCCGCACGCTGGAATGTATATTCAAGCATCCGTCGGTTCCAACGATTGGCATTCGGAAACTGATACACGTCGCGCCCCCAGACGGAGACGTAAAACGGATGATACCCCGCAAGCGCCCCGATCAACCCGTAGCTGGAGGCATAATGGGCGTGCAAAATATCTGGTCGAAACGAAGCGAGCAGCCGCTTTAATGAAAAGACAGTGGAAAAATACGACAACTTCCCCGGCAGCCATTTCGGCAGCACGACTGTCTCGACTTCTTTCGCTTGCTCCGGCCCGTAATGGTCTTTAAACGTCACGACTTTCACATCGATGCCTTGCGTTTGGTAAAAGCGGGCCCACTTATGCGTATGGATCGATTTGCTTGGAGCCAATAAGGCGACTTTCATCGGAGGCCCCCCACCAACGTTTCTTTCACCTTTTCCACTCTCGCTTCCCACGAATGTTTCGCCATAAACGTCTGCTCAATGCGCAAGCGGCACTCCTCGAGCATGTCCGCCATCTTGGCGATCGCTTCTGCCATCGACGACGGGTTGTCGTCGCAAATGACGCCGTACCCATCCGCTTCAATCAACCGCTTTTGCGCTGAGCAAGCGGTGGCGACAATCGGCAGGCCGCTCGACAGATAGTCAACCAGCTTGACGGGAACGGAAAAATCATTGTACTCGCTCCGCCGCCGCGGGATGAAGGCGAAATCCATCTCCGCATACAAACGGTCGAGCGCTTCGCCGCTGACGTGCTCGACGCGCACTTGCAAGGCGGCAAGCTCTTCTTTCACCGCAAGCGGCTGCCGCTCGTACTCGTCTTTTCGGCAGACGACGGTGAGCGAAACAAGCGGCTTGCGGCGGTTTGCCAAGCGAATCGCCTCGAGCAGGAGCAAAAGCCCATAGTCGGCATTGTTGATGCCGCCAACATAAATGGCATTCAGCGGCTGTTTCGCCGTCCCGAACCGCTGAAACGGCTTTTGCTTCCCACCCGGCGGCAAATCGACCATCGGGCGGCGGATCGCGACATATGTTCCCATTTCGAGGCTCGGCAAAAAGATGACATCGCAGTACCGCTCGTAAAACCGTTCTTCCCAACGGTACATCATTTGCATGGCCGCTTTTTTCCAACCGCGGAGCGGATACAAATCAGGAAACTTCCAATAGACGTCGCGGTAAAAGACGCCGATCGGAACGTTGCGGGCTTTCAAGTAGCGGAGAACGTCCCGGTCGACGAACGGACGTTGCGGCCGGTGTCCTGGGTCAGTGAGCCAAAGCGGAATCGTCTGGTTTTCCATATAGCAAAACCAGACATCATCGAGCTTGCCTTGGCTGCGGAGCTCTTGAAATTGCTTCTCCCGCTCGGCTGACGTGCCGGCGATCAGAAGAACGTCCACTCCCTCTTTCGCTCCCCAGCGCAAAAACGCCTGATGCATTTCATACGGCCGCAGCTTTGACCCGCTGTTTCGTTCCGCGGCGAGTGAAAACGGGTAATAAATCAATACGGTTTTCATCATTCATCCCTCATCAGTGATTCGCCTTTTCGTTGCAAACCATGCCCGTAAATCCCCCTGCACCCGCAGCCATAACGCCATTCCGCCAAACAACGCCACGAGCAGCACCCAGGTCGGATTGAACAAAAAATCGGTGAACCCACCGACGAGCGTGCGGGGGATGTTAATGGAAAAATAAACGAACAAACTTAAAAACAAAGGATTTTTTGGCAGCCGTAGAAACCCAATGTACAACAGCTGCGTC
Source organism: Geobacillus thermopakistaniensis (assembly GCF_000498995.1). Taxonomy (NCBI): domain Bacteria; kingdom Bacillati; phylum Bacillota; class Bacilli; order Caryophanales; family Anoxybacillaceae; genus Geobacillus; species Geobacillus thermopakistaniensis. The sequence continues at coordinate 41,477 of NZ_AYSF01000034.1, read as the reverse complement.
ACGACACCGACATACAGCGTGCCGATGACGATTCCAACGTAGCCAAAGTTCGCATACGCCTCAGCGACAAAGAGCGTATTGAGCACCCCTCCCGTTCCATCCTCGATCCGCTCCGGGAACACGTGCGCCATCACGAGGCGGGCGGAGCGGACGTTCTCGACGTCAAACAACCCTGTTAAAATCGAGGGCAAGCTTTTTCCATAAAGAAATGGCAGCGCTTCGCCGAACAAATTCAAATGAAGAAACGTCGGCGCGATTTGCGCCAAAATCATGCGGCCGATCGGGCCCTTGTTGTAAGACAAAAAGGTCGTGGCATCTTGCACCCCTTGAATGACGATGTACATGCCGACGAGCACCGCCGCCCCCACTCCCCCATACAGCGCCAGTTTCACCGCCGACAGCCTTGTTTTTCCAATGTAAATGCGAATGAGGAAAAACATCATCACATAAAAGAAAATCGGCGATTTGGCCAAATCATACACATTGACGAACACCGCCCCGACAAACAGACAGATAAACAGCAGCTTCCACCGCCACTCGTGCGTCAGCTCGGCAAACAAATAAGCGATAAACGACAAAAGCGGCGTGAGCGTAATGGCAAAAATATTGCGAACGAGCACGTTTCCGGCAAAATGGCGCGACGCCTCAATGCGCAACGCAGCCAAGCTCTCATCCGTCCCTGTCAAGAGCGCAAACACCGGAATCGTCGGCGTTTTCCAAATCATATACGCAATGGCGGCAAAACTGAGCAGCGACAGCGCCAAAAACGCATAAAACACTTGGCTGCCCGTCGCTCCGGCCAACGGGGAAAGCGGCTTTTGCAAATAGGCGCGAAACTCCTGCCTGGCTTCAAATCCGCACAGCCTTGAAACGACCACCATCGACAGCGGGAACACGATCATAACGAAGCTGACGACGAAAAACCCGATCTGCCGGTATTCCTCGGGCCGAAACAACTTGCGAATCATGTAGTAATCATCCATTCCCAATGCGATCAGCAGCGCGCCGATGAAGCTCGACAGAAGGAACGAGTAATAGTACACAATCGACACGAGATTCGGCGCCGTCCATGAAAGCGTCCCCGCTGCATAGCGAAACATCAAGGTGGAGGCGACAAGAACAATCAACCAGATCAACACGTCCAACATGCCGACGCACCCTTATCGCTGTCCGATCGCCGCCACGATTTTCTCCGCCGCATGCCCATCGCCAAAGACGTCCGCATAAACAGGGGCGACTTCCTTGTGGACCGCCGCGACGATCTTCTCGCGGTCCGTGCCGGTTAAGATGTTCGCCCCGCCTTTGAGCGTTTCCACCCATTCGGTTTGTTCGCGCACCGTCACGCAAGGCACGCGCAAGAAATACGCCTCCTTTTGCACGCCGCCTGAATCGGTGATGATTTTTTTCGCGCCGCTCTCTAGCCGAAGCATGTCCAAATAACCGACCGGATCGATCAGCCGAAGCCCTGGAATCGCCGAAGCGTCCAAGCCGTACTCTTCAAGCTTATGCCGCGTCCGCGGATGAATCGGCCACACTTTCGTCCCGTCGATGTCCGCAAAAGCAGCCAAAATGGCTTTCAATTTGTCGGGGTCATCGGTATTTTCCGCTCGGTGAATGGTAATCAAGTAGTAGGATTGTTCCGCCAGCGACAAATCAGCCAAAATCGTCGATTGGCGCTGTGCGAGCTCCTTGTTGTACAAAATGGCGTCATACATGACGTCGCCGACATTCCAGACGTTTCGCGTAATATTTTCTTTTCGTAAATTTTCCACGGCCGTCTCCGTTGGACAAAATAAGAGCTCGGAGACATGATCGGTCATGATGCGGTTGATTTCTTCCGGCATCTGCTTGTTGAAGCTGCGCAGCCCGGCTTCGACGTGGATGACCGGAATGTGCAACTTCGAAGCGACCAACGCGCCGGCGAGCGTCGAGTTCGTATCGCCATAGACGAGCACATAATCCGGTTTTTCTTGCATGACAATTTCTTCAATTTTCATCAGCATTTCGCCCGTTTGCTTTCCATGGCTGCCTGAACCCACCCCAAGATAGTAGTCAGGCGTCGGAATATTCAACTCCTCAAAAAAAATGGCCGACATATTCGGGTCATAGTGCTGCCCGGTATGGATCAGCACTTCGGTATATTGTTTTCGCAAGACGCGCGAGACGGGGGCAGCCTTGATAAACTGCGGTCTGGCGCCTAACACGGTGGCGATTTTCATCCGAAACACCTCCTAGATCAGATGAGCGGTTATCAAGTATTTTGCGCATTTTCATCCTCGATCGTGCGCACCGGACGGCGCAAATCACGATCAACCCGGCTGGCAAAGAGCGTGGCGGCAAACAAGCCCCAACCAGCGAGCACCCAGCCGTCAGCAAGCGGCGCCTGCTGAACGTAGACGATGACGATGAGGGCGAGCAATGTGCCGACCAAAACCAAAGCCATCTTTTTCCATGACACTGGCACAGGATACACTTGCTGGCTTTTGCGAAAAATGAAAGCCACAGCGACAATATACGTAATGAGGCTGGCCGCGACCGCCCCCCAGCTGAGCCAAAGCGGCACCAAAACGGCGTTCAACGCAAGATGAAGAAGCGCCGCTAGCGTGAACACCCGTGAAATATAGCCGGTTTCCTTTGTCAAAAACAAGCCGGTGGAAACAATCAGATAATAAAAGTTCAAAAACGTGACGGCCGATAAAAACGGGATATAGGACGCTGCATCGCGATATTCCGGTTTGAAAAAGGTTTCCACAAGCCACGGGCTCGCCGTGGCGATCAAAAGCAGCCCAAACGCTCCAATGAGCAAAAGCGCCATATACACTTTCGCAAACAGCGCACGGCTTTCCGGCCGGTCTTTCATCGACATCGAATACGGACGCCACGCCATCTGCACGCCGCTCGTGATGAGCGTGATCACGGTCGCGAGACGCAAGGCAACCCCAAACACCCCGACTTCCTCCAACGACGCAAACCGTTGGATGAAAAACGTGCTGACGTTGGCGATCACCCAAAAGGCGAGCGAAGTCGGCACGAGCGGGGCGGCGTAGGCAAGCAGCTCCTTTAACACGTCAAAGCGCACGCGCCACACCATATACTTTACGGTCAAATGCAGCATCAACAAAAACACGAGCGCGCTGCTCACGAGCCGGCCGATGAGCAGCCCTTCCGGCGTCGCCGCGAACCACCGGAGCGCCGCATACGACAGCACAGAGACAAGCAGCATTTTCACGAGCGTCCAAATCACGACTTTTTTCGTCTGAAATTCAAACCGCAGCACCGTCGTCGCCATGACGAAAATCGTATCGAGCAGCAACGTCGCGATACTGATGTACAGCAAATCGACATAGCGAGGTTCTTGAAACAGCGCGCCTGCGATCCACGGACCGGCCAAAACGACAGCCAAAAATAAGATGGCGACGACAAACAGCCGGAAGTACATGACGTTGCGCACATACAAAAGGCGCTTCTCTTTGTCGTCCGTGTCGTAATAGTAAAAAGAGAGCGCCGAATCCGTACCGAAAATGACGAGAAATGTCAGCATCGACGTCCATTGGTCGATCAAGTAGACCGCCCCGTACTGCGCCTTTGACAAATAGCTTGTATAAATCGGCAGCATCAAAAAGGCAATCAGCTTCGTGCCGACGTTCATAAACGCGTAAAGGAGCGAATCCGCTCCTAAACGCTTGAATGCCGAGAACAATTTATAACAACTCCCGCTCGTCGACCATTTTGCTGAAGCGCGCCGGGAATCCTTTCACGACCGTCCTCGGTTCCGTATCTTTTGTGACGAGCGCCCCAGCGGCGACAAACGTCTCTTCCGCCACCGTCACGCCCGGCAGCAAAATCGCTCCGCCTCCGACGCGCGCCCCGCGCTTGACGGTCGCCCCTTTGATTTTGGCGAACCGTTCTTCCGTCCGCCCCATGTAGTTGTCATTGGTCGTCGTGACGCACGGGGCGATGAACACATGGTCTTCGAGCGTCGTGTAGGCCGTGATGTAGGAGTTTGACTGGATTTTCGTCCGATCGCCGATTTGGACGTGGTTTTCGACGCACACCCCGCGCCCGACGATCACATATTGGCCGATGTGCACGTTTTCGCGCACGCTCGCCAAATCAGCGATCAATGTGTAGGCGCCGATCGTCGCGCCTCGATAGATGACGGCGTTGGCGCCGATCGTGCAATGGTCGCCGATGACAAGCGGCGGCAGCTCGCCCGACAGCTTGACGGTGCTCGTTTTCGCCGGCTTCGGCGGTTTGCCGAGCACCGCTCCGTCGGCGATCGTCACGCCGTCGCCGATGACGGTTCCTTCGTGAATCGTGACGCGATGTCCGATTTTAACGTCGTTTCCGATTTTTACATTCGCCTCGATGACAGTGAAATGGCCCATTTCGACACGTTCACCGCAAACAACAGAGGGATCGACAACGTTCATGGTTTCGTCTCCTTCGCTTACAATTTGACGTATTTTGCCGGTTTCGACACATCTTTCATAGCATTGCGTGTGTCAAACACGACCCGGCTGTGACGAGCGACCATTTCATAGTCGATGTTGGAATGATCCGTCGTAATCAAGACAAGATCTGACTGTGCAAGCAGTTCCGGCGTCAGCTCGACCGTCTCAATCACCCGGTTGCACGCCCGGAACGACGGAACATACGGGTCGACGACCGCAAATTCCGCTCCGTATTGCTCGAGCAGCTCGACGATTTTCAACACTGGCGATTCGCGCACATCATCAATGTCTTTTTTGTAGGCGACGCCGAGCACCGTCACTTTCGAACCGCGCAGCGCCTTCCCTTCTTCGTTCAAAATGAGCATCGCGCGGTTGACGACATATTCCGGCATTGCGTTGTTGATTTCTCCGGCCAGCTCGATCAAGCGCGTATGGTAGTTGTATTCGCGCGCCTTCCATGTCAAATAAAACGGGTCGATTGGAATGCAATGGCCGCCAAGCCCCGGCCCCGGATAAAACGCCATAAATCCGTACGGCTTCGTTTTCGCTGCATCGATGACTTCCCAGACATCAATGCCCATCCGTTCGCACAAAATGGCCATTTCGTTCGCTAACGCAATGTTGATATGGCGAAACGTGTTTTCAAAAATTTTCTCCATTTCCGCCACCGCCGGACTCGACACTTCGTGCACATCGCCTTCAAGCACGGCTCGATACATGGCCGCTGCCACTTTCGTGCACGTCTTTGTCACGCCGCCGACGACTTTCGGCGTATTTTTCGTCTTAAACTGCTTGTTGCCCGGGTCAACCCGCTCCGGCGAATAGGCAACGAACACCGTTTCCCCGACGACGAGCCCCTTTTTCTCCAGCGCCGGTTTCACGATTTCTTCCGTCGTGCCTGGATAGGTGGTCGATTCCAAAACGACAAGCATCCCTTCATGGGCGTATTTGGCGACTTCGTTTGCCGAGTTTTCAACGTAGGACGTATCCGGCTGGTGATGCGCATCGAGCGGGGTCGGCACCGCGATCGCCACGGCATCGACTTCCGCGATCCGGGCGTAATCGGTCGTCGCCACAAGCCGCCCTTGTTTGACCATCTCATGCAAATCTTCATCGACGACATCGCCGATGTAGTTGATCCCATTGTTCACTTGATCGACGCGGCTTTGTTGGATGTCAAAGCCAATGACATGAAACCCTGCTTTTGCTTTTTCGACTGCCAGCGGCAGCCCGACGTAGCCAAGCCCGACCACGCCGATGACCGCGTCGCGTTTCTCAAACTTTTGCAACAGCCGTTCCGCGTAGTTCATTCCTCTCATTCCTTTCTACTCAGATAGTTGCACTCTTGTCCCCGTTTCCGCCGAACGCAAAATCGCTTCGATCAGCCGAACAGGAGCCAATCCGTCCCAACCAGTGACGATCGGCTCGCGGCTTTCGCGAATCGCTTGCACCATATCTTCAATGATCCATTGGTGCCCCGGCTTGCCAAACGGGTCGGCGTTGATCTCATCGATGAGCTTTGCCCGTTCTTCCTCGCTGACGCCTTCCGCTTCCCACGTTTCGATAAAGTTGGCCGTCCGGCCGCCGATTTTCACTGATGCCGTTTCGCCGAAAATGGCGATCGATTCCTCCAAGTTTTGCGGATAAATCGTCGTCGCTGCCTCAATGACGCCAAGCGCCCCGCTTTCAAACTCGACGACCGCCGCCGCGACATCTTCCGTCTCAATCTTGCGCAGACGGGTCGCCGCCATCGCTTGCACCGCCTTGACCGGCCCCATCAGCCAAAGCAGCAAATCCAAATTGTGAATGGCTTGATTCATCAGGACGCCGCCGTCAAACTCTTTCGTCCCCCGCCACGCCGCCTGGTCATAATAGGCTTGATTTCGATTCCAGCGCACCGTGGCGTTCGCATGGCTCAGTTTTCCGAACATCCCGCGCTCCATCGCCTCTTTCAGCTTCCGAATAGCCGGACGAAAGCGGTTCGGATGAACGACCGCGAGCTTCACGTCGTATTCTTTCGCCGCGCGGATCATCTCTTCGGCGTCGCTCACACGGAGCGCCATCGGCTTTTCCACAATGATATGACGGCGATAGCGGGCCGCCAGCTTGGCCAGCCGCGCGTGCAATCCAGACGGAACACAAATGTTGACGACATCGATCTGTTCGTTCTCCTTCAACATCGTCTCCATATCAGTGTAAACAGGAACGTCCGACACGTCGCGCAAACGTTCCGGATTCGTGTCGCACACTGCCGCCAGCTCGGCGCCGTCCGCCTTTTCAATGGCATCGATATGTTTTTTGGCGATATGCCCCATGCCGACAATGGCAAAACGGATCATGAAGAATAGTACCTCCTCGCGTCCAATATATACTTCCAAAGCACGAGCCAAACGACCGTCAAAAACAGGCCGAGGACAAGGCCGACGGCCATCAGCTGCCCCGTATACGTTTTCGATTTCGCCACCGTTTCCGACAACACGGCCGGTTTTTCGTAAAAGACAAGATTGCCGCGGATGCGATTGACGCGCTCCATCACTTCGGTCAAGTTGTTTTCCGACTCGACCAACAAGTCACTGATGTCATTGAGCTGTTCTGGATTCAAGCGGCCCGACTGTATTTGTTCGCTATAATAATCGACTTTTTGCTGCAATGCGCGCTCCCGTTCTTCCAGCGCATGCAAGTATTTCGTGGTGACATCAATCCGCTCTTGCGAATGGCGCTTGAGCTCCTGACTGTATTCCGACACAACAAGCTTCAATTCTCGACTCACGTCTTGTTCATCGTCGCCTTTGACAGTGATTTGCACGTACTGTTCCTCAGGAACGACGACATCCAAGTTTTTCACCTCAGGAAACTTCGCTTCTATATTTTTCGGATCCGTCAACTCTTTTACGTCAATCGATCCGGTAAACACGACAGCTTTCCCCGTATACTTCTCCCCCTGCAGCAAAAACCGCCCTGCGATGACGGTCAAAACGATCGTTGCAAGCGGAACGAGAAGAAACCACCATTTTCGCTGCCAAAAAAAGCGCAAATATTCGTATAGCACAAACGGTCGTTTTTCCGCCGTCAATCCGGCCACCATCCCTTATCATAAAATAACAAAGTGTTGTGAACAAAACAAATGATCCAACGCCAAAGAAAACGCCATTGCTGTGCGCAAGTGACGTCTCCTTTGGCCGGTTGGACGATCAAGCGGAATGACGGTAAAATTCCGCAATTTTCTCCACGACGTACTGTTGCTGCTCCTCTTTCAGCTCTGGGAACATCGGCAGCGACAGCGCTTCTTTCGCCGCTTTTTCCGCCTCCGGCAACTGCCCTTCCTTATACCCGAGCGAAGCAAACACCGGCTGCAAATGCAGCGGCAGCGGATAGTACACCATCGTCGCGATCCCTTGTTCTTTCAAAAACGCTTGCAGCTCGTCTCGCTTCGGCGCTCGAATCGTGTATTGATGGAACACATGATAGCGCCCATCGACTTCTTTCGGCGTCACAACAAGGTCGCCGACCGCCTCCTCGAGCAGGCGCGTATACGTCGCCGCATGCTTGCGCCGCTGTTCCGTCCACCGATCCAGATGCGGGAATTTGACGCTTAAAATCGCCGCTTGCATCTCATCAAGGCGGCTGTTGTAGCCAAGTACATGATGGTAATATTTCGGCTTGCTGCCATGAACGCGGATGACCCGGCATTTTTCCGCCAGTTCGTCATCGTTCGTAATGATCATGCCGCCATCCCCGTAGGCGCCCAAGTTTTTCGTCGGGAAGAAACTGTACGTCGCCGCCGTCCCAAGCTCGCCGACGCATTTCCCGTTGTATTTCGCGCCGATCGCCTGGGCGGCGTCCTCGATGACAACCAATCCATGCCGCTTGGCAATCGCGGCGATCGCCTCCATATCCGCCATTTGCCCGTACAAATGCACCGGGATGATGGCTTTCGTTTTCTCCGTCACCGCCGCTTCAATTTGCGCCGGATCGATGTTGAACGTCACCGGATCGATATCGACAAACACCGGTTTGGCGCCGGCCCGCGCAATCGATCCTGCCGTCGCGAAAAAGGTGAACGCCGTTGTGATGACTTCATCGCCCGGCCCGACGCCGGCCGCTTGCAAAGCAATATGTATCGCATCGCTTCCGTTGCCGCAGCCGATTCCGTGTTTCGCCCGGCTGTAGGCAGCAATATCTGCTTCTAGCTTTTTGACATAATCTCCTAAAATAAAGCGAGAGGAGCGCATCACTTCATCCAATACGCGCATGATCTCCGGCTTCAATTGTTCATACTGTTCGCTTAAATCCAACATTGGCACGTTCATCGCAAGTTCCTCCAAATCCAAAAAATATATAGAATAAACATGTTTAGTTTATCACATTTGCGTCAATATATAATGACAGTTTTGTGGCAATCTTGGCCTTGCCGCAAAAAAAATCAGCGAAGGAACGGCAGAAGCTGCATAAACAACGAAAAAGAAGGGTATAATTTTCCAAAGAAGGGCAATTCCTGAAAAAAGCCGTTTGTCCCTTTCATGACACAAACGGCCCATTTGCTATTTATCGGTCATTTCCGTATACTTTTCGGCTTCCCCGAAGCAGCTTGCGAATAAAGGTCATAAACGGCTTGTACTGATCATTGACCAAGCCGATCAGTTCAGCAAGCAGTTCCCCGAAGACGATCAAGGCAAAGACGATGAGAATGGACTGCCATAACGTCGAGGCGGAGAACAAAATCGCGCTGATGGCAAACATCAGGCCAAACGCATAAATGAGCAAGACCGTGTTGCGATGCGAAAAGCCGAGAGCCAGCAGTCGATGATGAAGATGCGACTTATCCGGCGCCGAGATCGGCCTTTTATTCACAATGCGGCGAATAATGGCAAATGTCGTATCGAAAATCGGCACGCCCAAAATGATCACCGGAACGACGAAGCTGAAGAGCGTCACGCTTTTGTAAAGCCCTAGCACCGACAGGACGGAAATGGCATAACCTAAAAACAACGCGCCGGTATCCCCCATGAAAATTTTCGCCGGGTGGAAGTTGTAAAACAAGAAAGCGATGACGCTGCCCAAGATGATCAAGCAGAGCGTGAAAATGAGCATTTTGCCCGCCATGCCCGCCATGACGGCAATGGCCGCAATTCCAATGGCGGAAATGCCTGCGGACAATCCGTCCAACCCGTCGATCAAGTTGATGGCGTTCGTAATCGCGATAATCCAAAATATGGTGATCGGGTAGCTCCACAGCCCCAACTCAAACGTGCCGACAAACGGGACAGTCAAAAGATCGACCTTCAGCCCGGAAGCGACAACGACGAACGCCGCCAGCAACTGGCCGGCCAGCTTCACTTTTGGCGACAGCTCGTACAAATCGTCGAGCATCCCGACGAGCACGATGATGATGGCGCCGACCGTCATCCCCGTCACTTGCTCTTTATACACCCCGCCGACAAAATAGCCGACGGCGACACCGATAAAAATGGCCAATCCGCCAAGCCTTGGCATGACTTTTGTATGCACTTTTCTCCCGTTCGGCCGATCGACCGCCCCAATTTTGATGGCGAGCTTGATCACGAATGGGGTGATGACCAATACTGTAATAAACGAAGCCAAACATGCGGCAAATGCTTCCATATTCATGTGCAATCACCTTGGCCTTATAAAATCGCGGAAACACACATCATCTTTATGTTACCATATACGATGAGTAAATCAATCTTTTTTTACACCCCTTTTTTGTCCCCAAGGATGGAAAATTTCTTTTTCCCTTGCCGCGAGAAGCTCGAGCGCCAATCCGGCGAACGATTCCACATTTTACATCCTCCCTCCACAGGAAACATCTTGTGCTATAATTAGGTTTTAGAGCACTTGATGTGAATCACGCCTGTCTAGGAGAGGAATGGACATATGTTTGCAAAAGTAAAGCAACTATTTGACGAAAGCGCGCGAGAAGTGCAGCGTCTTGCCAAGCTGGCGGCGCAAATCAATGAATGGGAACCAACCATTTCTTCGCTGAGCGATGAACAACTGCGCCAAAAAACGGTTGTCTTCAAAGAACGGCTCGAACGCGGCGAGACGCTCGATGACATAAAAACCGAGGCGTTTGCCGTCGTCCGGGAGGCGGCGCGGCGCGTGCTCGGTCTGCGCCATTACGACGTGCAACTGATGGGCGGATTGGCGATGCATGAAGGAAACATCGCCGAAATGCAGACCGGGGAAGGAAAGACGTTGGCGGCCACTTTGCCAAGCTACTTGCACGCCCTCCTTGGAAAAGGCGTCCACATTATTACGGCCAACGAATATTTGGCGCGCCGGGACTGCGAACAAATGGGCCGTGTGTTCCGCTTTCTCGGCTTAACCGTCGGCCTGAATGTGTCGCAAATGACGGCCAGCGAGAAAAAAGAAGCGTACGCGGCCGACATCACGTACGGCACCGGCACCGAGTTCGGCTTTGATTATTTGCGCGACAACATGGTGTACCGCCTCGAAGATAAAGTGCAGCGCCCGCTGTATTACGCCATCATCGATGAAATCGACAGCATTTTAATCGACGAAGCGCGCACCCCGCTCATCATCGCCAATAAATCGGGAATCGGAGCCGAATTGTTCCCGATTATGGCACGCATCGTCCGCACCTTCGAAGAAGGAAAAGAGTATGAACGGTCTCCGGAGACGAAACAAATTTTCCTCACCGAAGAAGGGGCGCAAAAAATCGAGCGGGCGTTTGGCATCGATAACCTATACGACTGGGAGCATCACGTGCTGCTCCATCATGCGATGCAGTCGCTGCGCGCTTGGTTTATCATGCGGCGGGATGTCGATTACATCGTCAAAAACGGCAAAGTGATGATCGTTGACCCGTTCACCGGCCGGGTGATGGAAGGACGCTCGTTCAGCGACGGCCTGCATCAAGCGATTGAAGCGAAAGAAGGTGTGGAAATCACCGAAGAAAACGACATCCAAGCAACGATTACGATCCAAAACTATTTTCGCATGTATGAGAAGCTGGCCGGGATGACCGGCAGCGCTACGCCGTCGAAAGAAGAATTTTGGCAAACGTACCGGCTGCGCGTTATTACGATTCCGACAAACCGGCCATCCCGACGCACCGACTGGAACGACCTCGTCTACCAGACGTACGAGGCGAAAGTACGGAAAATTATTGACGAAGTGAAAAAAATGAATGCCATCGGCCGCCCTGTTCTCATCGGCACGACATCGGTCGCTCAGTCGGAACGGTTGTCAGCAGCGTTTTCGAAAGCAGGCATCCCTCACCACCTGCTCAATGCCAAAACGGAGGAAGAAGAGGCGCGCATCATCGCGACCGCCGGGCAAAAAGGGCAAGTGATGATCGCCACCAATATGGCCGGGCGCGGGACCGATATTTTGCTTGGGGAAGGCGTCAAGGAACTGGGCGGGCTGCACATCATTGGCACAGAGCGCCATGAAAGCCATCGCATTGATATGCAGCTGCGCGGCCGGGCAGGACGCCAAGGGGATCCGGGGTCTTCCCAGTTTATCATTTCGCTCGACGACGATTTATTCCGCTTGTATGATCAAGATGAATTGAAAAAATGGAAAAGCAAAGTCGAGACGGATGAAACCGGGCGCATCGTGTCGCCCGACCCGATCAAGTTCGTCCAAAAAGTGCAAACAACGATCGAAAACGCCCATTATTCGGCGCGATTGCATTTATTGAAATTGGACACCGTGATCGACCAACAAAGCAAAGTCATCTACCATATGCGCGATCGCGTCTTGGCGCTGAAGCAAGCAGAGGTGCTGTCCGAGCTCCTTCGGCACATCCATCGCCATATCACGCAAACAATCGACCGTTATTGTCCGGAAAACGTCTTTTTTGAAGAGTGGAACATCGAAGGACTGCACAACGAGCTGCGCCGTGCCTTTTTCCGGTTTGCCTATCCGATTGATGATCTTCGCCATAAGCAAAAAGAAGAAATCGCCCAGCTTGTTTGGGACGAATACAAATCGCTTGAAGCGGCGCTCGCCGATCTTCCGTGCGACGAAGAACAAACCATGCGGCTTAAGCATTTGATGGTCGAAACAATCGACGCCCACTGGATTCGCCACTTAAATCAACTGAATTTATTAAAAGAGGGGATTCATTTGCGCAGCTACGGCCAAGAGGATCCGTACCGCGCCTTTGAAATGGACGCCTACCGCGAATTCGTCGCGCTGCAGCAAGCGATCGACGCCGGCATTTGCACGACAGCCATGAACTATTTGAAAAGCCAGTTTGTCATCGATGACGAAGCGGCCGCCGCCGCGAACAAACCATAACCGCGGCGCAGCACGCCGCCTCGTAAAGGAGGTTCCCTATGATTTTCCGACGAAAACAACGCACGCAACCGGAAGCCGAGCTGCCGGCGCAACATGTCAAACAGCCGGAGGTCGGAACGAAAACGACGCTGTCGTTTCATCCGGACTGGCAGCTGTCTCCGGAAGAAACGTACGTCTATCGCTTTTACCACGAACAGCTGCCGCCGCTTCAGCCAAACCAAATTTCCATTTCCGGCGTCAAGCTGGTCGAATACAACGATGGGTTTGTCGCTGTCGCCATTTTGCGCAACACGCTGCCGAAGCCGGTTCGCTTTGAACGAATCCGCCTGTTGCTGCTTGACGAGGATGGCACGGCGATCGCCCGCAAAGAGTTTGATATGAGCGCTTTCGGCGAACTGCCGCCGATGACGGCCCGCCCGTGGCGGTTTTTGTTCGCCGCCGAGGACAAGCTCGTCGATCAGTTGCCCGCAGATGGATGGAAGATCGCCTTTGAACTGACACCGCGGCATCGGCTCGACCTAGAGGAAAGCTGGGAGCAGGCGCTGTCGGCCAAGCAGCGCCAACAGCTGCAAGCCCTCGTTGACTCGGTTCCGCCTCCCGCTCCCGGAGAGGTGAACTTCATGGGCATTGAAGCGAAACAGCTGCCTTCCGGTGAACTAGGCGTCACGTTGCTCATTCGCAACGGCAGCGACAAACATATCCATTTTGAACAAATCCCGCTTGAAGTGCGGGATCATGCTGGCGACATCGTCGCCCGCGGATTATTTCCCTGCCATCTGGAAGTGAAAGCCCACACCAGCAAACCATGGACGTTCCTCTTCCCACCGGAATTGCTGCACAAAGCAGAACCGGATTGGACGTCCTGGAAGGTGACAATCCCATCCTCCCCGGCACAGAGCGAAAAGCAAGAAACGCCGTCAAGCGACGAGTAACCTGCAAAAAGCTGGCCCCCATGGTCGCCAAACGACCGATGGAGGCCAGCTTTCTTTGCATCGTTCCGTTCAAAACGACCGCGCTCCCGCTGTCGGCCGCGCCTTAGTCGAAGCAGCCGAACTTTGCACCATCAAGAGCAGACGGCTATCCAACGCATCTCGATGGGAGAGCCTTATTTCGTAGAAGCAGCGGTTTGAATCTCCATGTAAGCGCCTTTTTTCATCGCTACGCCGTCTTTGCTTTTTAACACCGGCGGAATGACCAACAAATAGCTCTGCCCTTTGGCCAGCTTCGCTGCCGGTTTGATCAAAAGCTCCGTCCCCCGGCGGATTTGCGCCGTCACCGCTACTTCCTGTCCACCTAATTGATACAATTTTACTCCGCTTACCGCGGTATTGGCGAGCGGACGAGAGAAACGGACGACAAACGTCTTATCGACCGGCGCATTGCGCAGCTTGCCGAGCGACTGATACCCTTTCAGCTGCCCAATCAGCAAATCGCGGTGAGCGGCATACAGCTCTTTCCCAACGACCGTCGGCACATCCGGCTTCACCCCAACGTTATGAATCGGCGTCCCTTTTGGCGAGAAAAAGTGGGCGACGGTCAACTTCAACATGCTGCCGTCCGACAGCTCAAACATTTCCTGCATCGATCCTTTGCCAAACGTCCGTTGCCCATACAAAACGGCCGCCTTTTGCTCCTTCACCGCCGCCGCCAACATTTCCGACGCACTCGCGCTCGACGCGTTGACAAGCAGCCGGATCGGTCCCGTCATTTGCACCGGCTGTTTGACAGCGGCATACACTTCTGGGTGATTCGAACGGTCGCGCAACTGAAACGCCTGTTTCACATTCGGGAAAAAGCCAGCGATTTTCTGCGCCGTTTCCACATATCCCCCCGGATTGTCGCGGAGGTCAAAAATCCACCCTTTCACCCCGCTTAACGAGCGGATGGCGCGTTCGATCTCACCGGGCGCTGTCTCATCAAAACTATATAGCTGAATATAGCCGATATTCCCTGCCAGCCGTTTGAACTCAACGTTCGGCCAGTCGATTTTTTCCCGCTTGATGGTGACGCTGACGGTTTCCTCGGTCGACGGCCGCCAAACGGTTACGGCCACCGTCGTTCCTTCTTCCCCTGCAATCAAGCTCAATACTTTTTCCATTGTCTCATTCGTTACCGGCTGCCCGTCAACAGCCTGAATCACATCGCCCGGCTGCAGTCCGGCGCGGGCGGCTGGCCCATTGTCCAAGACAGACATGATGTGGACGCCGTCCTCATCTTCCTCAATCATCACGCCGATGCCGACAGACTCCATATCGATCCACTTCAAAAATTCCTCGTATTCTTCCTTTGTCATATAGGCAGAATACGGGTCAAGCTGTTTGACAATATCTTGCGGGGTGCTGGCTTTCAACACTCGATCGCTTACGGGTTCAACATAATACTGACGAACCAACTCCCGCACTTCTTCGAGCACCTTCGTTGACGCCGGAGCCGTCGCCGCCTCCGCCGGCGGACTCCAAACCGAAAATGAAGCCGCAAGCAACATAAGAGCCGCCGCCCATCGCTGAATCACATTCATATCCGTCTCTCCTCTCCCGACATGCGCCGGTTTATTCGATATCGACATCTAAGACAACCGGCGCTTTAAAATCATCGATATACACCGCCAGCTGCTTGCGCGTCGCCGCATCCACCACGTTTGGCAGCCACCGGTCGCAAAGCGACAGCAACCGCTCCGCCCGCGCGATATCCCCTTCATCATACGCATCAAGCAGCTTGTCCATGGCTTTCATAATATTGATGGGATAATAGGCACGCAGCTTGACAGACAAAGCCGGGCGTTGAAACCATCCTTCCATCTTTTCGCGCAGCGACGCTCCCGGAACGCGGCCGATGAGAATCGCTGTTTTGCGCATTTGATATTCCAGCGGACCATAGGAATCGTACACAACATCCACATCCCCCGTCCGCAGCGCCCGGTCGACGTTGGCCGTCAAGGTGCGCAATCGCTCCCCGCTTTCGACCGCGCTGATATAGGCGGAAGCCTTTTTCATCGTCTGTTCTCCGGCCGCGATCCGTTTTTCCAACTGCGCCCTTGCCGTTTGTGGACGCACGCGCGCCACTTCTTTTTTTGCCGCCTCATAATCGCGTTTGACTTGGTTGAAGAGACGGTACGGCTTGGACCATTGATCCGCTTTCATCGCCCGCTCAAGCTGGGCGGCATGCTGTTCAAGCCTCTCCACACTTGGGAACGGGGCCGCTTCCGCCTGAACAGCCAACAGCGAAAACGACAACCAAAACACCGCCAGCCATCCGATGATGGAAAATGCTTTTCTCCGTTTTCTCCTCACACTTTCACCTGCTATCTATGAAAATAGTAAACATGTATTTCAATTTTACTGGAAAAGACACAAAATGAAAATATGTTCTGAAAAAAATCGAACTTAAGCCCTTCAAAGCATAAAATAAGGCCGACTCTTCAGCCACCTTTTTGACTGTCAGAGCCAGCCTTGATCAACTAAAGTCCGGCCAATGGGTTTGCTGCTTGTCGCCGTCGATTTTGCTCAGCGTCCGGTAGCGAAACGGAACGATTTCCTGCTCTGGCTTGCCAAGAAACTCTTTCGCCCATTCGAACGGAATCAAATCGAACTGCTCCTTGTTTTCAGCGATAAAATAGACGCCGACGACTCTTCCTTGTTGATTGAGGTCAATTGTCAAAAAAGCCGGGTAATACGTGCCGTCTTGCGCCCGCAGCACCGCTTTGGCCGTCACCCGACCGTCCCCTTCGTCTTCCACATCCGGATTGGCGATTCGCTCCAACACTTTGATCGCCCATCCTTGTTTTTTATATCCTCCGACCAGCTTCGGCGGATTTTTCCGCAACTGCTCCAACAACGTTTGCTCGTCCATCGTCAAACTTTTGCCTCCCTTGTGGTTTGCCTATCCGCCCATTTTATAATATATACAATACTTTTCAGAGAAATGCAAATGCCTAGAAGAGCAGCATGCAAGGACTTTCTCGATTTCGGAACCCCTATCGATGAGCAACATCCCTTGTTCATTCACCATCCTTCTAGGCAAGCAGGGGAGGCGAGCGCATCAGCGGAAGATGGCGCGAAGGCCGTCGATATAAATCGCTCCGGCGTTTTTCCGTCCCGCTTCCGTTTCCATATAACGCACCGGCATCTCCAGCATGAGCGGAAGCGCGACATCGCTAGGCACAGCGGCTTGCACATATTTCCAACCGGTCCAATCGACATGGCGGGCAAAATCGATCCAGATGCGGCGCCCGCTTCCATCCCGCAGCTGGGCGCGCAGCCAATGGCCGCTTCCGTCTCCATACACCCACATGCCAATCGCTTGCGGCCGTTTCGAAATCCAAATCGCTTCCTCCCGACTAGCATAGACGCCGGATGTCCCTGGCATCCCGCGAAAATCATATGAAATTTTCAGCGCCTGCTTTCCTTCTCTCACCTTTTCTGTCGTCCGCTCGACCGCCGCCCCCACATAGTTGACGCCCGATGCATTCCACTTCGACTCGGCCTCAAAATCATCAAGCACTTCTTCGCTTTCCCCGTTCTCTTGCGTCTCTTTGTACACAACAAGAAGCGCATTCGCCACCGGACGCGCAAATCCATCAGACGGTTTGTTTTCGACTTTGAGCTGCCCGTTTGGCTGGCGGACGACAAATGTCGAAGAACCGCCGCCATCGAGCGTCATCGCATCGACGGCGCCAAGCTCATACATCAGCTTGGCCAGCTCATTCAATGTCATTCCTTGGCTATGGGCAGGCTGGCGGCCATCGACAACGACGAGCATGACATTTCCGTTCTTGTCAATGCCGACGGCTGTACGCGGATGGACTCCTTCAATCGAAAACGGCTGCACTTTTCCATCCGCCACCAACCGGTATCGGCCGCCGAGCGCTTCTTTCACCCCACTCCATTCGGGCTGGTCATACTGAAGGGAAATTTCCACCGCATCCCCTTCTTTCGCCTGCCGCAAATAGTCGCTCGCCCGGCCATGGCCCGACAACACGAGCTCTCCAGGCTGGAGCGGTTCATCGCCTTGACCGACTACAACTTTCTTCACCGTTCCGGTGACCGTTCCATTCCCGTTCAACACCCCTTGTACATTCGTCAGCACGACTTCCGTCCCAAGAGCGTTCGTTTTCGTGGAAGCAGCGAAATACGGGGTGTACAAAATCAACTGATGAGCGCGCCGCGGCTTGTTGATGCCATCGACGGGATATGAGATTCCTTGTCCAATTCGAACGCCAATTTGAACATCTGGGTTTCCAATCATCGGCTTCCCATCAGCGCTGATGCCAAAAATCGTCCGTTCCGCCGCCGGCGTCGTATTTGTTATCACAATTTCCCCACGGTGCACCATCAAATCGGTCGGCGAACCATCCTGTTTGAAATAATCGCCGTTCACCGCCGCCAGCACGGTTCCGTCGCGGCCATCGTACCGTTTTGCCTGCTCAAGCACCGGTTCAATGCCAAGCACTTGATCATTGGACAGCGCCGTCTCAATGACCAGCCTCTCATTCGACGTATCGATGTCAAGCTTGTACACGTGCTGCTTGCCGCGCGTTCCGACGACTTCCATTTCCTCTTTTTCCACCCCAGAGGCGATGCGCGTCGACACCTCCTTTACCACCGTGCCGACCGCCAACTGCCTCGCTCCATACCGCCCCGGATTGACAAGCTTCAGCTTCTCCCTCGACGGCGTTTTATACACAACATGTCCTTTGATATTGGTGACGTAATATCCACCGCCAACCCCGTATTGGCCGCCAAACGCCTCGTCATACGAATACACCCGGTACTGTTCTCCAGGCTGCAACACGCGGACAAACGTCAGCGCCCCGTTTTCCCGTTTCCATAGGTTAATCGGTTTCACGATCTCCAATTTTCCAATTTGCCCCTGCACAAGGCGCATGCCTTCCCAGTAGACGACATTCGCTCCGGCATCCGCTTCTGGCGCTTGCAGCGCCGTCCATGCGGCCAACACCGCCCCGACCCCAATGCGGATGATGTTCTTCGCTTTTCCCACTGGTCCCCTTTTCCTCTCTTTCTATCATTTTGTTGCAATCGATTCTATTATACGACAAACTTCTACAAAAAGGGGGATCTTTTTCCATTTATCTGGTCAAAAAAAAATGTCCCAGCACTGCTGGGACGCTCTTGAGAAGCGAAAGGATCATCCGCGGTCACGGAGCATAAAACTCTTGAGAGTAGTAGGGTTGATGGAATGAATTGAACGCGACCCCGACGCCAAGGCGGGTAAAGTCCGGGTATAAAAGATTTTGCCGATGCCCGAGCGAGTGCATCCACGCTTCATGGACAAAAATCGCATCGTATTGTCCGTAGGCGATGTTCTCGCCCGCCACGCGATAAGCGATGCCATGGCGCTTCAGACGGTCAAACGGCGACAATCCTTGCAAGTTCGTATGAGAGAAGTAGTGATGGACCGCCATATCTTCGCTATGTTCACGGGCGGCCGCCGCCGCCTTCGCATCCCACGCGAGCGCCGGAAGCCCGTGCAAGCGGCGCGCCGCGTTTGCTAAATCAAAAATTTGATATTCATACGCTGTGCGCAGCTCCTCCGTCGTCGTTCCGTAAAACCCGGGCTTTTCATCCTCGAGCGCCCGATTGACGACAAGCACGCCATCCACCCGGTTGTTGTTGTACCGGTCATAAAAGAAGGTGACGTAGCGGCCGTTGACAAGATAGGTCCCGTATTCGTCATTTTGAATGTCGTAGACGGCATCCTTTTTTTGGATGAAGGCGAGCGGCCGGCCGTAGCGCGCTTCCACCACCGTTTTCGCCGTTCCGATGCCCGTTCCTTTTTTCGTTTGGACGATCGGTTGGTTCGTGTACATCGCCGCCACCCGATCACGGTCATAGCTCACCATCAAAAAGTTTTTGTAACCGCCTTGATCATACGCCTCCCAATATAGGCCGTAGGCGTTTTTCGTCTTGCGCTTCGCCGTGCCGTACATCGCTTCGACCTTGGCGCGCGAGTCGCCGATCGCCACCCCGTTCATCGTGACATCCGCCATGTTTGCCTTCGCCTGCTGCACGCATAAAGCAGCGGCCAACTTCTCTCTTGACGGCGTTTCATAGCGGACGCGGGCATCGTTCTTGATCCCATATCCTCGGCCGACACCAAAATAGCCGCCGCCTAGCGCGTACACGCGATACACCGCACCGCTTGGCAACGTCTTCACTGCTTTGTTCGACAACCATAGCTCTGTCGGCGCCATCACCGTCAACCGGCCGATTTGTCCGGGCTTCAGTTCAGCGCCGTCCCACCACACTTTTTCCGTTCCGACAAGCTCCTCGCAATCCTCCGCCTTGACCATTGATGAACTCGGCATCCAAAGCCATCCGGCCGCAGCCAACAGCATTCCGATTGCCACCGCCTGCACCCATTTCCTCACTTCCGCCCGCTCCTTCCTTTCTCTTTTTCTTTCATCATAGAGGTCTTTCCATCAAAAGAAAAGAGAAAAGAGAAAAAAGAATGATTTCAACGAAAAAGAGGCCGCTTTGGCTGTGCAAATGTCGAAATTTCGTCAAACAAGCTTCGCACCCACTTGGCTAAGGGGCGAAATATAGGTTAAAATGGATCATATTATTCTTCCATTTTCGTGAGAGAGGAGCATACTTTATGAAGATCATGAAAAAATTTCTAGCAGTCTCAGCGCTAAGCGCCGGAATCCTTCTGTCGCCATTTCACGCCCACGATGCGCAAGCAAAAGTTTGGTGGAATGGCATGGAATTGGTGCAGGGACAGATCGGCAAATTAACTGTTTTGAAAGATACCGAGCTTTATAAGTTACAAGGAGAGAAGAAAGTTTACATAAAAACGTTAAAAGCCGGCGGAGTCTATCGCATTTACACGTTTAAACCTGGCATGTTAGGTTTAGGCGGCGGATATTATGTCGATCGCGATGCCCGGGTAAAATACGAAACTCCTTCCAAAGCAAAACTCAATCAAGTTAAAATGGAACAGCTGTTCCGTGGAGTAAAACTCGGCATGTCCACTTCTCAAGTCAAGAAGTTGGAAACCGCAAAATTTATCCTACAAGAAAATATAGACGGCGGCCAAGCCTGGGTCTATTCGACTTCTCTTTTCGGATATCATACGCTGCTCGTCTATGGATTTGAGAACGGAAAGCTTGCCTTCTACGGCTACTCGTTCGATGCCGGCCAGGAGTATACAAACGATCAGCTCACAGCGATTTATAACAATTTGAAACAACAGCTCATCACGCTATTTGGAAACCAGTATGAACAGTCCGATTCTGGCCAAGGCTACCCGCCTGCACTCGCATTTCACAAAGACGGCCTTGTGATTGCCCTTTCCTATGATGCGGACGGGTTGGCGGTTACGGTCACGAGTGAACAATAACGTGCAAAAAGCGAGGCTGCCCCATTCATTCGGACAGCCTTGCTTTCTTGCTTACTCCCCATTCACCAACTTCAACTTCTCCTTTGACGGCGTTTCATAGCGGATGTGCGTGTCAATGTCTGTTACGTAATACCCGCCGCCGACCGCGTACTGCCCGCCGAAGCGCGCATCATACCCGTAGACGCGGTACACTTCCCCAGGCTGTAAGATGCGGACGAACACAAGGCGCCCATCCTTCGTCCGTTTCCATAGATTGATCGGCTTTTGCACCGTCAAGCGGCCGATTTGCCCTTTTTTCAGCTCCACGCCATCCCAGTACACTTTTTTCACTTGGCNCCCAGGCTGTAAGATGCGGACGAACACAAGGCGCCCATCCTTCGTCCGTTTCCATAGATTGATCGGCTTTTGCACCGTCAAGCGGCCGATTTGCCCTTTTTTCAGCTCCACGCCATCCCAGTACACTTTTTTCACTTGGCCTGGAGGAGTGGTTGGCTTTCTCGGTTTCTCTTTTGGTTTCGATGGAGACGGTTTTTGCGGCGGTGCTGATGGAGGTGCTCCGTTTCCCGGCGGAGCTGTGCCGCCCGGCGGAACGCTCCCCCCAGGGGATGTGCCATCCGATGGACCACCGTTGCCCGGAGAGGTGCCGTTGCCTGGTGTTGTCCCTCCGTCATGGGACGGCGTTTCGCTGCCCGGCCAACCGCTTCCTGGAGAATCGCCGTTGCTTGGCGGCGTTGTCAACTTCCCTTCGCGCAATTGCTTCGTTTCTAAATTCAGCACGTAATCTTTTGTGTTTTTCGCAATCGCTCCGCCGTCGTTGTTGAAAATGGCTGTTTTGCTTTCGGCCGATGGTTCGATATGGATCAACACTTCTTTTTGATGGCTGGCCGGCGCAAACGTGTACGAGAATGCCATCCGGCCATCAATCGGCACCCGCTCGCCATTGATCGTCAAAACACCGTTTTTAATGGCATTGCCCTTGATCGTCACTTGACTTCCTTGTTTTTGCACCTCTTCGATGACGACCGGCATATCGATCCAGCGCAAAATGCGGTCTTGCACAATCATCGTATTGTTTCCTTCATTGTGGACCGTCACTTTCAAGTCGGTGCCAATCGTCCCATAGCCGTAGTAGCTCACGTCATCATCGTTGTCGTCCTCACGCGTATGGTCGGCCAACCCCTCTTGATCCCACGATCCGCCTTTCACATACTTATAGGTGATCGTTTCCCCTTCCTGCACCTCGACGGTAAATTGCCAATCGGGCGTCACCGCACCGTTGCGCGACATCTCCCAGGCCCCTGTGTTCCAGCCGTTCAAGCTGTTCGGAATCGTAATTCGGGCATCCAACGGTGTGTAATCCGGCGTCCTCACTTTAAAAATCACTTTCACCATCACAATGTCCGGCGTCACCTTGACCGTGTTTGACGCCACAACATTGCCGGCGCGGTCATACAACTTGACAACATACGTGTACTCGGTGCCGTTTTCGACATCGTAGTCTGTAAATGAATCGCCGATCGAAGTGGTTGTATGCACGATATCACCGTTGCGCTCGATGGCTAACAAATAAGCATCCCCATCTTTTTTCCCAACAAACGTCCATGATAAATTCACTTGTCCGGATTCAACCGCAGGCTGCCGCAGCTCGATGGCGTCTGCTGGCGCTATTTGGTCGCTGTTGTCTGCCGCAAACGTCACTTGCTTCTCTTCTGTATACACCCACTCCTCGCCGAGGTTGGTCGTCAGCGCATAACGATACGTATACGTCCCTGCGGCGAGCGGAGTGAAGGCAGCTCGGAACACGTTGGCGTCGCCGTCTTGTCCTTGGTAAGCCGCTCTGTATTCTTTCCATGTTTCGTCATGCGGGCCTTTCACTTGCAACACCGCTTGCAACCCATCAGCTGCTCCTTTGCTTGTCACATTGTCGATGTTGACATGGACATCCACTTGCTGCGGCTTTGACAAATCCAGTGTGGCATCGCTTAACGTTGTCACGAACTGGACATTGTCGCTCGTCAGCGGGTAATGAGGAACGACGCGATTCGTTTCGACCTTCGGTGATTCATTCCCGTTTTCATCGACCGCCGCAACGGCAAAGTAATAGGCTGTTCCGTTCGTCAACGAACCGATCGTGGCCGAAGTTGTTTCCGTCTCTTGCACCATCGTATAACCGGCACCTTTTAACGTGGACTCGTAAATTCGGTATCTCGACGCATTTCCTTCCCACGTTAACGTCACGCAGCCATCCGAAGCGCTCGCCTGCAAATTGCTGACTGCTGCCGGCATTTCCGCCGTCACCGTCCCAAACATCATCCGTCCATCCAGGGCCGGAATCGTGACCGTCAACGTTCCGCCAGCGACCGTAGCTTCCCCGCCATCATGCAACTCATCCGTAAGCACGGTGCCGTTCGGAAGCAACGAAGCGACGTCAAGCGCCACCGTCTTGTCCTCATTGCCGCGGTTGACGGCAATGAGCGCCACTTCACGCCCGTATTGGCGGGCAAATACGTATACATCCCCTTGCGCATACACCGTCTTGATGTCGCCATGGGCCAACAACGATTGATGGTGCTGGCGAATGTGCCCCACTTTCTGATAATGGGACAACAGATTTTGATCTTCTTTGCCCCACGGATACGTGCGGCGGTTGTCTGGGTCTCTTGAGCCTGTTACTCCCGCTTCATCGCCGTAATAAATCGTCGGCGCTCCCGGGTATCCCATCTGCAAAATCACCGCCAGCTTGAGCCGCTTTTTCCCAAGTTCCTCATTATAATTCGGATCAAGCTCCGCCCGCTCGGATGAATCCGTTCCGTTCCCAAGCAGAAAGACCGCCCGCGCCGTGTCATGCGAACCGATTAAGTTCATCAGCGCATAAAACGCTTCACTTGGGTAGTCTTCCCTTATGGCCGTCAGCCGCTTGTCCGCCTCTTCTGCATTTCCGTTTTTCAAAAAGTCAAGCACCGCCCCGCGGAACCGGTAGTTCATCACGGAATCGTACTGGTCGCCTAGAAAATATTTCGATGCGTCATCCCAAATTTCCCCTAAAATGAGCGGCTGCTCCCCCTCTTTTAACGTCGGACCACGACCGTACGACCCTTGAAGCAATTCTTGGCGAAACTCGCGCCAAAACGCCGGATCCACCTCATTGGCCACATCCAACCGCCAGCCGGAGGCGCCGAGGGCAATCCAGCTTTTCGCCACCGAATCCGATTCACGGAAAATGTAATTCGCGAGCGCATCGTTGTTCAATTCACTCGGATGCGGCACTTTTTCCCCCGTCACCGACTTAAACTCCGGCAGACTGTCATAGCCCCACCATGATTGGTATTGATAATGGCCATCGACTTTTTTGTTTTCAATATTGAACCAAAGGTGAAACCCATACGGGCTGAACGTCTGTCCCTCTTGTTTGAACTTCTCTTCCACTTGTTTCCGCGCTTCTTCCTCGCTCAATCCTTTTTCATTCATCAAATCGTAAACCGCTTCCCAATATTCATACGCACCGACGGTCGGATAGCGGTGGTAGCGGTCAAAGTAAATCGAATCGTCGGATACGTGGTTGAACACCCCGTCTAAGATGAGATGCATCCCCCGGTTCGCAAGCGCCTGCACAAACGATTGGAATTCTTCCGGGGAACCGAACATCGGATCCAATTCTTTGTAATTGCTCGCATCATATTTATGGTTCGATGGCGCATTGGCGATCGGATTTAAGTAAATCGTGTTCACTCCAAGCGACTGCAAATAATCCAACTTTTGTTCAATTCCGGCGATGTCTCCGCCGAAAAAGTCATTCGACCATTCACCGTCGCCATCGTAGCCGCTCGTCCCTTTCAGGCGCGGATTATCGGGCAAATCCGACCAATCGCGATGCTCAATCGGCTGCGCCCCGCGTGCCTGCTGCTTGCTGTTATCATTTGAAGGGTTGCCATTAAAGAACCGATCCGGGAAAATTTGATACACAACCGCTTCTTTCATCCAATCTGGTGTTTTGTAATTCGGATCATAGACGGTCAGCTGAAACAGCCCCGCATTTTTGTCGACCGCCCTCCCCCATTGTCCTTCTTTCGTATCTTCACCATATTCCGCCTTCATCCCGGCATCGACAGCGATAAATTTATAACCGTATACCCCCGGCGCAGAAGGGGTAAACGCAGCCTCCCAATATTCATCATCCCCGAGCACGCCGACTTTTTCCATCGTGTAGACTTTGGCGGTTCCGGTCGTCGCATTTTTCACATACACATCCGCCTTCGTCAAATCGCCTTTTTTCGCCGCCAGACGAAGCGTCACCTTCGTTCCCGCTTTCACCGCACCAAACGGCTGGCGGTACAGCGTATCCCATGTATTGTGTTTTAATCGGTCTTTCTGAACAACACCGTCAGAGCCATTGGGGTTGTAGTCGGTGTACACCTCTTTTGTTTTCGCATTGAAGAAGAATGTAATGATCGTCGTTTCCAAAACATTTAAGCGTGCATTCTCTTGTGGGTAGCTCTCATTCCAATTGTTTCCGAGGACAATTTTATATTCATACGATCCTTTCGGCACCTGCGCCGTAAACGTGTACACCGAGTCAAAATCATCATCGGTCAACAGCGCCGTCGATGTCCCCGGAGTCCATCCGTTGCTCTCCCCCTCATAGCCGATGGCCGGCAGCACCGTCCCGACAAGACGCGGCTGTTTCTCCTTCGCAATCGCCGTATACCATGTCGAATCAGCGATCGCATGCGTCCGGTCATTGTAATAAAACGTCACCTCGGTTTGCCGATCCAGCTTCAACACCAGATTTGCGCCATTGCGGCCGCCGACGCCGTAATTTTCATCCCAGCTGCCGTTGACCGCAATTTTGTACTCATAGGTCCCGGCTGGCAGCGTCCCGGTGAATGTATAAAGCCCATTCCCTTCATCATGCATCCTCGTCGCCAATGCCCCCGGATCCCATTCCGCCGTATGGCCCAACTCATCTTGCAAATTGCCGACTAGCGTGATCGTCCGTGGTTGCGAGGCCGTGGATTCGGCCGTCCACCGATGCGCTCCATTCCCTAGAGCGCTAGAACTTCCTGCCTCGTTCGCAGCGGCAACCGCCTGGAAAGGAGTCAATGCCAGCAACAACACCGATGCCAAAACCAATGATAGCATTCTCCTTGCCCTCTTGATCATCCCCCGCTCCCTTCTCCTTTGTTTGGCCAACTTCCTTCTCTCCTTTCCTTTTTATATTCTTTGTGCAATCGTTTGCACAAAATGGTTGATGCAAACGATTTCATCAATCTTTATCTTATACGAATAAACAGAATATTTCAACTATATTTTCCCCATGTTGAAAAACGAATCGTTCCGTTGTTCTATTTTCCATTCGTGTCAAACTCAAAATTGTTTAAATTCGATATTGAAAACGATTACAAATAAAAATTATAATAGACGTAAACGTTCGAGGGTTTGCTCCCTTTTTACTCTTTTTATGCAATCGTTTCCCTTAATTTTTTGGAAGCCAAACCGTCGAATGTAACATTTGATTAAGGGGGAAGGGCATTGTGCTAACGTTTCACCGCATCATTCGAAAAGGATGGATGTTCCTGCTCGCGTTTTTGCTCACTGCCTCGCTGTTCTGCCCAACAGGACAGCCCGCCAAGGCTGCCGCACCGTTTAACGGCACCATGATGCAGTATTTTGAATGGTACTTGCCGGATGATGGCACGTTATGGACCAAAGTGGCCAATGAAGCCAACAACTTATCCAGCCTTGGCATCACCGCTCTTTGGCTGCCGCCCGCTTACAAAGGAACAAGCCGCAGCGACGTAGGGTACGGAGTATACGACTTGTATGACCTCGGCGAATTCAATCAAAAAGGGACCGTCCGCACAAAATA
Source organism: Geobacillus thermopakistaniensis (assembly GCF_000498995.1). NCBI lineage: Bacteria > Bacillati > Bacillota > Bacilli > Caryophanales > Anoxybacillaceae > Geobacillus > Geobacillus thermopakistaniensis. The sequence goes on along the minus strand of NZ_AYSF01000034.1, from coordinate 14,510 downwards.
CGGAACAAAAGCTCAATATCTTCAAGCCATTCAAGCCGCCCACGCCGCTGGAATGCAAGTGTACGCCGATGTCGTGTTCGACCATAAAGGCGGCGCTGACGGCACGGAATGGGTGGACGCCGTCGAAGTCAATCCGTCCGACCGCAACCAAGAAATCTCGGGCACCTATCAAATCCAAGCATGGACGAAATTTGATTTTCCCGGGCGGGGCAACACCTACTCCAGCTTTAAGTGGCGCTGGTACCATTTTGACGGCGTTGATTGGGACGAAAGCCGAAAATTGAGCCGCATTTACAAATTCCGCGGCATCGGCAAAGCGTGGGATTGGGAAGTAGACACGGAAAACGGAAACTATGACTACTTAATGTATGCCGACCTTGATATGGATCATCCCGAAGTCGTGACCGAGCTGAAAAACTGGGGGAAATGGTATGTCAACACAACGAACATTGATGGGTTCCGGCTTGATGCCGTCAAGCATATTAAGTTCAGTTTTTTTCCTGATTGGTTGTCGTATGTGCGTTCTCAGACTGGCAAGCCGCTATTTACCGTCGGGGAATATTGGAGCTATGACATCAACAAGTTGCACAATTACATTACGAAAACAGACGGAACGATGTCTTTGTTTGATGCCCCGTTACACAACAAATTTTATACCGCTTCCAAATCAGGGGGCGCATTTGATATGCGCACGTTAATGACCAATACTCTCATGAAAGATCAACCGACATTGGCCGTCACCTTCGTTGATAATCATGACACCGAACCCGGCCAAGCGCTGCAGTCATGGGTCGACCCATGGTTCAAACCGTTGGCTTACGCCTTTATTCTAACTCGGCAGGAAGGATACCCGTGCGTCTTTTATGGTGACTATTATGGCATTCCACAATATAACATTCCTTCGCTGAAAAGCAAAATCGATCCGCTCCTCATCGCGCGCAGGGATTATGCTTACGGAACGCAACATGATTATCTTGATCACTCCGACATCATCGGGTGGACAAGGGAAGGGGTCACTGAAAAACCAGGATCCGGGCTGGCCGCACTGATCACCGATGGGCCGGGAGGAAGCAAATGGATGTACGTTGGCAAACAACACGCTGGAAAAGTGTTCTATGACCTTACCGGCAACCGGAGTGACACCGTCACCATCAACAGTGATGGATGGGGGGAATTCAAAGTCAATGGCGGTTCGGTTTCGGTTTGGGTTCCTAGAAAAACGACCGTTTCTACCATCGCTCGGCCGATCACAACCCGACCGTGGACTGGTGAATTCGTCCGTTGGACCGAACCACGGTTGGTGGCATGGCCTTGATGCCTGCGATCGCGTTGTAAAGATATTCCGCTCTATCATTGAGACAAAAAACACGGCCTTGCCCGCCATGAATGGCGGCACAAGGCCGTGTTTGATGTTACCATCCATTTGCTTGCTTCAACTTCTCCTTTGACGGCGTTTCATAGCGGATGTGCGTGTCGATGTCGGTCACGTAATACCCGCCGCCGACCGCGTACTGCCCGCCGAAGCGCGCATCATACCCGTAGACGCGGTACACTTCCCCAGGCTGTAAGATGCGGACGAACACAAGGCGCCCATCCTTCGTCCGTTTCCATAGATTGATCGGCTTTTGCACCNCACTTCCCCAGGCTGTAAGATGCGGACGAACACAAGGCGCCCATCCTTCGTCCGTTTCCATAGATTGATCGGCTTTTGCACCGTCAAGCGGCCGATTTGCCCTTTTTTCAGCTCCACGCCATCCCAGTACACTTTTTTCACTTGGCCTCGAGGAGTGGTTGGCTTCTCCGGCTGCTTTGGCGGGTTGGGCTTTTCTTCCTTCCAAAGCGGCAAGGCAAATTCATATTGGGCAAATCCGCTCGGCAAGGCGGTGACATAGCGGATGCTGCCGTCGTGCGGCAAGTATTTTTGCGCTTCCGGCGACGATTCAAACGTGACGGTCACCGGCGCTTTCCCTTTCACTGGCGCAAACCGCCAGTTGCCATCCGCTGACGGGTTGATCGTTCCGTTTTCCCGAATGTAATCGATGATCACTTGCCGGTTTTCATCCGGCGCAGCCAAAATCGTGTTTTTCCCGCCCGGATTGATGATCCGGTTTGTCGTCGCCCGATAGTTGTTCGTTGCGACGATAAATTCCATGTTCGGCGTCACTGGCTTGCCTTCGAATTTCAAGTTTTTAATCCGGTTCGCATTCGGATTGATCACATTTTGGTTTTTGTCGTATTTCGCCGGCTCGGTCACATCGATCTCGTACGTCACTCCATCAATAATGTCGAAGTTGTACGTCGGGAAGTCGTTGTTCACAAGCGGCTGAACGTCTGTCTTGTTCGGGTCGATTTGGTTGAATTGCCCCGCCGACCACTCAAGCCATTCTTTCAACTCGGCTCCCGTAATTTTCAACGCATACACCGTGTTCGGATACAAGTACAAATCGGCGACGTTTTTAATGGCGATTTCCCCTGCCGGGATGTCGGTATAATAGCTCGCCCCGCCGCGTCCGCCGGCTTTGAACGGAGCGCCGGCCGACAGCACCGGAAGGCCTTCATATTTCGTCCCTTTCAACATCTTTTCGACATACCATTTTTGCGCATTCGTGACGATTTGCACGGACGGATCGTCTTTGATAAGCGCAAAATAGCTGTTGATCGGGCTCGTTGTTTTTCCAACCGGGCTGCGGACGTACTGAATCGTCGCTTCATGTTCCGCTTGGATCGCCTGCTCCACGTCCAGGTCGCTGTCGACAAGCGGCGTTTTCGTCGCCTTGTCATACACTGGACGGAGTTGGGCTTTCGCTTGCGTCACTTTCCATTTTCCGTCGATTTGCTCGACCGTCAAGTCGATCACGCCGAGCGTATCGCCCCATGAACCCGGCATCGTCACCGGAACACCGTTGATCGTGCCGGTTTCATTGTTGATTCCGTTTCCGTCTGGAAAATCTGGTGTCGTGCCTGGAAGGGCCGGGAATTTTTTATGCTGGTGGCCGGCCAACACGGCGTCGACCCCCGGAATTTGCGTCAAATAATACGATGCGTTTTCCATATTCGGGCTGTTTCCGCCGGTCTCAATGCCCGAGTGCGATAGCACAACGATCAAATCGGCCCCTTCCGCTTTCATTTTTGGAATATACTTTTGCGCCGACTGCACAATGTCTTTCGCAATCACTTTCCCTTGCAAATTCGCTTTGTCCCAATCCATAATTTGCGGCGGCACAAAGCCGATGACGCCGATCTTCAGCGTATGCTTCTCCCCGTCTTCATCAACGACTTCTTTCGCTAAAATTTGATACGGCGTGAAATAGTTGACATCGTTATCCGGATTTTGGTCATGATCGTCACGGTACACGTTCGCATTCACGATCGGCAGCTTGGCATCGTCATACACTTCATTGAGGAAATCCAAGCCATAGTTGAACTCATGGTTCCCAACCGTCGCCGCATCGTACTTCAACAAATGCAACAGTTTCACCGCTGGATGCACTTCGCCGTCTTGCAGCGGCTTCACTTTCGCCACATAGTCGCCAAGCGGCGTTCCTTGAATCAAATCCCCGTTGTCAAACAGAAGCGTATTCGGCTGCTCAGCGCGCGCCTGCTCGATCAAACGCGCCGTCTTCGACAACCCAAACTCATTCGTCGGACTATCTTTGAAATAATCGTAGTTGACGAGATTCATATGTACGTCCGTCGTCTCTAAAATGCGCAGCTTGACGACATCTCGGTCTTCCGCGCCCGCTGCGGTCGGCAACACAGCCGGAGCAAGCAGCCCCAACGCCAACACCACGCTCGCCGCCGCGTATTTCTTCCGTTTTTTCAATGTCCATCCCCCTCACTCAGATCAAATCATTGTCATCTCTATACATATTACCATAAAAGCAACAAAATTTTGATAGAAAAAACAAACAAAAAAATAGAGGAAATAAACAAACAATATCGAAAGAGATAGAGGAAAGCACAATGTCCTATTCTTGGGGATGGTTGATCTTTTCAATCTTCTTTTTTACATTCATGCTGTATATTATCATTGAAACCGCCGTCCGACGAGCGATTGACAGCTCAACATTAGCAGAACACATCAAAAAACCGTTGGAAGATAGAAAAAGAAGGAATGACAGCCGACATTAAAGGAGTGACACGCATCGTTCATCAATGTTATGATTAAATAAAAACTTGGAGCTTTTATTTGCAAGGGGAGTATGCAATGTTGCGGGACATCATCAATGCTGTTCTCGGTGTGATCATCGGGGTCATTTTAGGAGACCCTCTAAAGGAGGCTTGGGGGAAATTTGTCAAATACATGAAGCGCCTCCTTGCAAAGCCAAAAACTATTAAAGATCCCTCATATTTTACCATTGGGAATGAAACTACTTCGTTTATTGTTTGTGACGGAGATGGCGTTATGACCTACTCTCCTGAAAATATTGAAACAAGAGTAAACAACCATGCAGTTGAGCTTCCCAGTGATTTAAAAATTTTGAGGAGAGAAATAGAAAAAGCGGAAGATGCAAAGAAACAACGGGGGGAAAGCTACAGTTGGAATGGACCTTTGCTCTCTCTCGAAAAATATTCAATTCTACGAACAAAAGTGAATGAGGATATGAAAGTCATTTTTTCGTTCGTTCCTTCAGATTATTATACATTTAAAGCGTTAAATATGAATCTAGATAAACAACTTCCTTCCGGTTATACAATCCGAGAGAAATACTTGGCCGGAAACACAGTTAGGCAACCAATCCCAGCGCTAGCAAACGGCGTTGGCGTAGCCATCACTGTCATTACTTCAGACAATTACGTCATTTTAACCAAACGATCGCCTGAAAGCGGGGTGCGGCCAAACGAGTTGGATATTAGCGTTGTCGAAGCAATCCATCCTTCCCACGACCGTAAAGCGGTAGGACAAGGGCCGGACCTATTTAATACTGCTGTACGTGGCGCAGAAGAGGAGCTAGGCGTTGTCATCCCTAGGGAAAATATAAAATTTCTTGGGTTCGGTGTAGATGAACAATACTATCAATGGAATATCATCGGCATTGCGCACTGTAAAGAAAAAGCCGAAGAAATTATGAAACAACGCAGCAGAGGAATCCCAGGGAAATGGGAAATGGAACAAATACTCTTCATTCCGTTTAAAATTAGGGACGTATTATATACTATCAAAAATGAAAAAATGTGGTCCACAGCAAAAGTTGCTCTATACTGGTCACTCGTCTTTGAATATACAAAAAGAGGAGTAGATAAGGAAGCAGAAAAGCTGTTCAAATAATCCATTATTCGCAGAGAGAATATGCCTTGAAGGAATGTCTTTTCTAAAAGAGCAGGAAAAGAAGCAACCCAAGCAAAAATAGAAGGTCACCATTGCAATCGAGTAGGAGGGGGCGGCTAACCCCCGTCCCCTCACACCACCTAGCATGCGGGTCCGCACTAGGCGGTTCGTCAACCTTGACGGAGTTCGAAATATCGTTGCGTCAAACTCTTGAGCCCCTGAGTGGTCCAGTATGTCTTGCCCAGGGCCTGGTGGAGTTGCGGCGTTTTCGTTGTTCTCCAAGCTCCTTTTCGGGTATTGGCGATCTCCATCACCGCTGTTTCCTTCAACCCCAGCGCTCTTAACTCACGGATTCTGGTTCTGACCCGTTTCCATTGAAGCCATTGACAGAGTCGAAGCCTCCTCCGAATCCATCCTTCGATGGTCTGAAGGACAGACGGGGTTTCGACGAGCCGAAAATACCCGATCCATCCCATGACGTATTGATTGACGCGATGAATTCGTTCTGGCATCGATATGCTCCAGTTTGGGTTGGTCAGCTGTCGGATCCGCTGTTTTAGACGTTGAATCGACCTTGGGGCGAGCCGGATTCGCGCTTTTCGTTCCGGTGTGAAGCTGAATCCAAGGAAGGCCCGTTTCCACGGGCGGTCCACCGCACTTTTCTCCTCGTTCACCTTGAGTTTGAGTGTTCTCTCCAAGAACCGTTGGATGCTTTGTTTCACCCGTTGTCCTGCCCGCAGACTTTTCACATAGATGTTGCAGTCATCTGCGTAGCGGTAGAATTTCAATCCTCGCTTCTCCAATTCCTTATCTAAATCGTCGAGAAGGATGTTCGCCAGCAGGGGGCACTTCACACACTGGCGCCCTTCCTCATTTCTATAGCAAATTGAGCAACGCCTTTTTGTTCGCTTGCACTTGGTCGTTCAACGCCTTGACTTTTTCTTTTAACTTCTGAATGTCTGCGTTGTTGGCGCCGACTTTCTTTTCAAGGGCGCGAATTTCATTCGTCACCGCCCGCAGCTGGTTGGACAGCGCGATGAGCTGGCCGATGAGGCCATCAATTTGCTCTTGTTTTTCTTCATCGAGTTCCTCTTGGTCTTCACCAACAGGTTGTGGAGAATTCGGAGACGGCGCCTCCGTTACCGTTTGCCCGCTGGAAGCTGGAGCGGCAGCGTCATTGGCCGCTATGGCTTGTCCACTCGGAGCGTCAGTTGCCGCTGTGACTTCTGTCGGTTGAGAAGCAGACGGCTCGCCCGTTGGCAACGAATCAGCAGGCGTCGTTTGCGTGTCCGTTGCCGATTCCGCTTCGCTCAATGCTTGAATGCGAGCGGTCACTTTGTCTAGCCGCTCTTCAATTTGGCCTACTTTTTTATGTAACTGCGCCAACTTTTGCGCAAGCCATTTTTGTTGCTTGGACGATTCCTGTTTTTTCTTCGCCTCTGTTTCCTTTTGTTCCGTCTTCTTCTTGACGACGACTTCCACTTTCTTCACCATCGTTTCGCGCTCATGCGCTTTGCCCGCAGGTTTGGCGGCCGCCCACGCCGGAGAGGCGACGAGCATCGACGCCACCAAAATCGGCCATCCTTTCTTCAACATTACCAATTCCTCCTTTATTTTTTGGTAATGGCAGCTGGCTGGCATAGGTTTCCCCTTAGCCCCTGTAGCTTTGTGACGCTAAGTTTCCTTAGCTGTACCTTTCATCATCATTGTACCATGATTTTCTTCGCGAGGAAGTGAGACGAAATGACTATTTTCGACCTTTGAACCATTTCATATATATCTCAAACATTCCTGCTTCACCGTTAAATCCCTAGTTGAAGTTCGTGTACAGTATATTTGCTTTTTGTCACAACTCCCCGGTGCCGCAATGTTTCATGCACTTTCTCATTATACAAGCGAACGTTTTCATTCATGACCTTCCACTCAACCGACCGTTGATGGCAAAACCCATCGATATCATTGTCGAGATGTTTCACATAGCGATAGGGGCCAATGATCCCGATGCTGAGCCACGCTCCATTGCGAACCAACACGATATCCCCTTGTTCCATCGTATGGACAAACGCCCAGATTGCGCCAAGAGCGTTGCCAAGCTTCGCCCCCGAATAATGGTACACGTTGCGCAATCGCTCTCTCAGTTCATCTTTGCTTATGCCGTCTAAATTGCCGATCAGCGGCCAGCCAATCCCTATGACTTGATCGCGAATGAATTCGTCGTACCGCTGAAACCCATGCGGTTTCGTTTTCATTTGAAATACATGCGCCATTTCCAATCCCCCGTTTCCCTTTCAACCTCCGCCTTAGCCACACCGTCCCATCCATCAAAAAGCGACAGGCGCGTAACCACTTCAACTTCTTGCATGCTTCTTAAGAACGGCGGTAATCGCCTCAATCGTTTCTTTGGCGCCATCCGTCCACGCTTCAAACTTAAAAGCAATCTTTTGCATGAGATCAGCTTTTTCCTACCGCGCTTCGCTTGGTACCCCCGACGAGCGTCGCGAACAAAAGTTCGCAATCCTCGTCGGGGATCATTTCGGAATGTCACCCACAAATATTTTACTCACACTCATCTCCCACCTACTCATTGGGCTTTGCCCTGCACATTCCTTGAGGTGAGAGACTTCTGTCGGACAGATGTTAAAAAACAAGTTTCTTGGAGAATTTTCTCTCCAAGGAACTGCTTCGATAATATAAGCGTATTAATTATGCGCTAAACTTGAACATGCAAGTTATGATCCTGTCTACTTGTACCATCAATGATGAAAGGGGTATTCAATGCCTGCGAGATTTTAAAAAGTGTCTCTACTCTAGGGCTTGTAAGCCCCGCTTCAATTCTCCCAATCGTGGATTTTGGAACTCCAATACGGTCTGCAAGTTCCTGTTGAGACATATTCAGCTGCTTCCGTCTTGTTTTGATTTGTGCAGCTATAGTTCCCTCTAATTGAAGTTTTTGAACATGCTGCTCGCCTCGAATAGCTGCATATTTCTTAAAAAAATCACTCATTCTTTTTCCCTCCCAGTTGATCAATAAAGGTAAGGATCAAAAGCGCAATAACTTTCATATGCTGATTCGGCAGGCACAATATCCTCTCGTCTTATCGCTCCATTATACTGCTTGTCGAAATAATGGAGCAGTATGACTTTTGAAAAATTGTGGATCGCAAATATAATCCTGTGATTTCCATCTCTTCCACCCCTTATACCCCATCTGTAAAAATTATCATAACGAGCATTCATGCTAAGATGTTTCAATGATGGAGGGGTTATATCGTCCAGAAAGCTGTTGTCCTCTGGATCAGAAGGATATGGATTATGTTGAATAATCGTAAGTTGCCTTGCATATACATCAGCAACATGACACCATATACCCGGACGACCTTTTTGTCTAAGTTCTTGCTCGGCTTTACTCAATAGATAATCTTCAAATTCCTTTACATTTCCTGTGTATATTACCTCAAACAACATCCTCTACCCTTTACTAATTATTACACATATGATAGCATTTATGCTACTGAAACGCAATAATTTATAATTACATTTTCCTTAAGGCTTGCTGTAAATTTGCACATTATTTCGGAATCCCTTTTTCAAATTATTTCAGACGGATCCCGAAATCGTGTGCAAAATTTTTGCAGATTATTGCGGATTCTGCACATTTTTTCAGAACATTTGCACGCTCTTTCAGATCAAGATTTCCAGCGCGCCTGATAGAACGATGGAAAAGAGAAAGCACAAAAGAGGCCGATTTGGCCCCTTTCGTGCTAATATCCCATCTCCTCTTCAGCCATGCGCACCACTTTCGTCAATGGCGTCCTTTTTCAGCTGATGCCCGTACAACAGGCAAGTCGTGGCCAACGTATTGATGACACGCGGTCATCCACGCGACTGCAGGGCAATGGCCTCCAACGCCGATGGGGTGAAGATGGGATGCTTGGCCCCCGCCTGTTTCATCCGATGCTCGATGTAGCCCACCACCTCCTCCTTCTCGAGCGGCCCCATCCGACATCGCATGATGATCCGTTGGTCAAGCGGGCGGTGCTGATTGAGCAGCAGCTTCCCCTGTAAATGGGGCAGCCCGGCCAACATCAAGACAAACGGGTTCGTCGAATCCATCTCAAAGTTGAACAAGATCGCAATGTCTTGTAAAAAGGCATCTTTGGACCAAATGCATCTCGTCCAAAATGAACACTGGCGTGATCCGCCGTTCATGATGCAATCGCTCGATCACCTGCTGGATTTGACGGAAGAGGTCCACCTTGCGGTATTTCGGTTCTTCTCCCATGCGCTTTGGTTTCCCGCAACGATGCACCGCTTCCTTCGGGACGATCCGCAGCCCGTCAAACTTCTCCGAAGGGAAACTAGGCGTATGGCACCAACCGTGAGCAGTCATCGATATAGGCGATCAGAAACGTTTTCTGGACTTATCCCATGGACGCGAATCGTGGGTCCATGGGATAAGTCCCCTTGCCATAGCTCATTGATCTGGTCATACGCAAAACGTTTTCGCTCCGGCATCGGCAAGATTTCTTTCCCCACCAGGTTGTGTTTTTTCAACAATCGGTATATAGTAAAGTATGAGAGGGTGGTGGGAATGTCCCCCTGCTTGGTGAGCTGTTCATAGAAGACGGTGACGGGCATGGTGGGATGTTCCTTCCTCAACGCTAGAATATGATCCTCATCATCGGGGGACAGACGTCTGGAGTGGCCGCGGTCCGAACGGCGCTTCGGTTTCAAGGTGTCAAAGCCCCCTTTTTTGTATCGAGCGCACCAATCCAGAATCGTCTTCGCCGCAATGGGTTTCTCCCCTTGATGAGGAATCGAGTGCACTCGCCCGCCCACCTCATTCAAATACGCTTTGGGTTCCACCTGGCCATTCACCAACGGAGCGATCAGCCCGTACCGAAACAGCGCGATGTCGTGTCTCATCGATTCATCCATTCGGATTTCCTCCTTGTCTCCCTGCGATTTCGGACCGTTCCGGTCCGTCTGATCCCTATGAAACCGCTCGAGATTCGTCGAGAGGAAGGGTTTGTGGAACCATCAATCATATCCATTTTTGATCTTTTATGGCTCTTCACCACAACATGTACTTGACAAGCAATACGGTTTCCTGCACAAAGATGTGCAAAAATCACTGATTTGTTGATTTTCCCTCACAAGCGTAAATAGGGTATGTTCAGAAAAAATCAAGTACAACTTTTGGTGAAGAGCCTTTATTTTTTGGTAATGGCAGCTGGCTGGCATAGGTTTCCCCTTAGCCCCTGTAGCTTTGTGACGCTAAGTTTCCTTAAGCTGTACCTTTATTATGATTGTACCATGATTTTCTTCGCGAGGAAGTGAGACGAAATGACGATTTTCGACCTTTGTACCATTTCATATATGTCTCAAACATTCCTGGTTCACCATTAAATCCCTAGTTGAAGTTCGCGTACCGTATATTTGCTTTTTGTCACCACTCCCGGATGCCGCAATGTTTCATGCACTTTCTCATTATACAAGCGAACGTTTTCATTCATGACCTTCCACTCCACCGATCGTTGATGGCAAAACCCGTCGAGATCATTGTCGAGATGTTTCACATAACGATAGGGGCCAATGATTCCGATGCTGAGCCATGCTCCATTACGAACCAACACGATATCCCCTTGTTCCATTGTATTGACAAACGCCCAGATCGCGCCAAGAGCGTTGCCAAGCTTCGCCCCCGAATAATGGTACACGTTGCGCAATCGCTCTCTCAGCTCATCTTTGCTTATGCCGTCCAAATTGCCAATCAGCGGCCAGCCAATCCCAATGACCTGATCGCGAATGAATTCGTCGTACCGCTGAAACCCATGCGGTTTTGTTTTGATTTGAAATACATGCGCCATTCCTAATCCCCCGTTTCCCTCTTCAACCTCCGCCTTAGCCACACCGTCCCATCCATCGAAAAATGACACACACATAACCGCTTCAACTCTTTGCGTGCTTCTGAAGAACGGCGGTAATCGCCTCAATCGTTTCTTTGGCGGCATCCGTCAACGCTTCAAATTTAAAGGCAATCGACTGGGCGTTTGGATTGATGGCCGTCCCTTCGTTTTGATCTCTGCGAAACGCCGTGATGGCCTCCAAATCTTGTTTGAGGCCATCGGGAAGCAACGCTCGTTCGAACCTCCAACTGACAATGCAGGGCTCTTTCGCTGTGTAATCGTTGGATCCTTCATATTGTATAGCCCCGATGCGCTTCTTCCCTTTCTCAGAAGCGGCATCATTCATAAACAACTGCACGGTTTGCTTTGCATGGCCATCACATAAATGCAAGCCTGCTTCCATCGATTTGTTTGCGATGAAATGAAAAATGGGTGCAATGGCAAAGCGGTACTCGAGCACCTTCATCTTTTCGTCTCCTTTCTTTTCACGCAATTTTTTGCTACGATTAACTTCAGGCATTGTCAGCATCCTCTCCATCCTCCACTGTTTGGTTATGCGTTCACAACTTCCACAGTAGAGGAAAGGTTAGGAACTGGCAAGCCTTTTTTCTTTGCCTTACGCTCTGCACTTTACGTTGCAGAACTGTGTATTTTTATTTTGCACTAAACAATGGAAGGGTCAACAAATGGATGCAAAAGAGATCTTGAAGCTGTATAAAGGGCAGATCTCGGTGGAAATGAACTTCGCTTTTTTGAAAGATCCGTTTTTCACGGATGAGATTTACNGACGTCGAATTCGACCAAGACGCGTGGGAACAGGCGAGACGGAAAGCGTCCCGGTTTGTCCTTGTCACGACCGTTCCGAAGGAATGGAAGGGCCAACCCATGGATGCCCAAGAGATCTTGAAGCTGTATAAAGGGCAGATCTCGGTGGAAATGAACTTCGCTTTTTTGAAAGATCCGTTTTTCACGGATGAGATTTACGTCAAAAAACCGGAACGGGTCGCGGTATTGGGCTATTTGTTTCTGTTAGCTTTGGCTATTTACCGCGTCCTTTAGCGCCGGGTGCGTTCGTTCATCACACCAGAATGCCCATTAAAGGGCGCCGGAGGCCGCAAGCTGACCCGACCGACGGGACAGGCGATTTTTCAGCTGTTTCCATATGTGAACGTCGTCCTGCTGGAGCTGCCGGATGGACGCATCCAACGCTCACTGGATCGCTCACTTACCCCTGAACAGCGAAGGATTCTGCAGGGGTTGGGGCTGGATGAGAGCATTTACGTGTAACGTCATACGGAACGACCAGCGATGGTAAAAAAAAGATTGCCATCGCTCGTTGTGTTGGTCAAAAAGTTATTCTGAAAAACTAAATAACTCACATTTCGCACCCTCTCGACGAAAATCGGGAGGATTTTTTCGTTCCGATGTCGAATGAATCCTTGACACACAAGGAACGTAAAGGAGTTTTTCTCTTATGAACGTTCAAGTCAAAAAGGTCTATCGCAATTCTTATTTGAATATNGGGCATAGGCGACTAACGGGTGAGTTGTTTCAATAAGAAACAGTATATGATTATTAAAAACTCACATTTCGCACCCTCTCGACGAAAATCGGGAGGATTTTTTCGTTCCGATGTCGAATGAATCCTTGACACACAAGGAACGTAAAGGAGTTTTTCTCTTATGAACGTTCAAGTCAAAAAGGTCTATCGCAATTCTTATTTGAATATAATAAGTGCCCTATTCAAGAAACTGGGTCTGCCTCAATTGATTGACCATCTCGTGCCCGTCGATCCGCAGTGCCAAACGCGAGTCAGCGATGCCGTTCAGGCCATCCTCTACAATGTGTTTGACGGCCGGCAAGCCCTTGTTCACTTGGAACATTGGGCTCAGGAGGTCGATTGTGAGAAACTCATCCGTCCCGATCTCCATCCTTCCTGGTTGAACGACGATGCGTTGGCCCGTCATCTCGATCGCCTGTATGAGGCTGGCATTCACAACGTCATCAGCACTTGCTTGATTCATATTTATCGCAAAGAAGGCCTTTCCCTCCGAGCCTTCCACGCCGATACGACGGACAAGACCGTTTACGGCGCGTATGAATCGGCCTCGTTAGAGGCCTTACAAATCACACATGGCTACAACCGCCATCATCGTTGGCAAAAACAGATCGGTTTCGGACTGGTCGGCAACGAGGACGGCATCCCGTTTTACGGCGATGTGCACGANCCTGCCCGATAAAACATGGAATCCCGAGGTGCTGTCTCGTGTCCATGAACAGCTGAAGCAGGCCAAAATCGAAGACGAATGGATTTACGTGGCCGATTCCGCCGCGATGACGAAAGAGACCCTGGCGCAAACCAAAGCGGCCAACGCCTTTTTGATCACCAGAGGCCCTTCGTCGCTCCGGATCGTGAAAACCGCGCTGGCCGAAGCGGATGCTGAGGACACGACGTGGAGCGATCCCTTTACGTTGGCGGAGAGAAACGGCGCCACGTACCGGGTATGGGAAACGGCCTCGACGTATGAAGGCCACCCCGTTCGGCTGATCGTTGTTGAATCGAGCGCGCTCGACCAGCGAAAAGGAAAGACGCTTGAAAAAGAACGAACCAAAGAAGCGGAGCTTCTTCGCGAGGAACAAGCCCGTTGGGAGCGTCACCCCTTCTCCTGCCGGGAAGATGCCGAACAAGCCTTGGCGTCCCTCAAGGCGTCCCTTCGCCCCCGGTTTCATCGGGTTGAGGCCGCGGTCGAAGAGATCGTACGCCTGAAAAAACGGCGCGGACGGCCGAAAAAAGGGGCGGAACCCGAGGTGGAGACGCTGTATTTCTTGCACCTTGACGTCGAATTCGACCAAGACGCGTGGGAACAGGCAAGACGGAAAGCGTCCCGGTTTGTCCTTGTCACGACCGTTCCGAAGGAATGGAAGGGCCAACCCATGGATGCCCAAGAGATCTTGAAGCTGTATAAAGGGCAGATCTCGGTGGAAATGAACTTCGCTTTTTTGAAAGATCCGTTTTTCACGGATGAGATTTACGTCAAAAAACCAGAACGGGTCGCAGTATTAGGCTATTTGTTTCTGTTGGCCTTGGCTATTTACCGCGTTTTTCAGCGCCGAGTGCGTCAGTTTATTACTCCAGAACACCCGTTGAAGGGTCCTGGAGGCCGCAAGCTGACCCGGCCGACGGGACAGGCGATTTTTCAGCTGTTTCAATATGTGAACGTCGTCCTGTTCAAGCTGCCGGATGGGCGCATCCAACGCTCACTGGATCGCTCCCTTACCCCTGATCAGCGAAGGATTCTGCAGGGATTGGGCATGGATGAGAGCATCTACGT